>NZ_KE384404.1:99841-277261 GCF_000425605.1 Thioalkalivibrio sp. ALE17 | reverse complement strand
GACCCCGGCCTGCGCGGCGTCGCCGCGTAAGCCTACAAAAACGGAGAAGCGAACGCGTTATTACGTACCCAACCCTCGATTGCGCAAGCGATTGAGCATGATGGCAACGGGAGCGATCCCGGTGGGGGCCAGTCCGATCATTGCGAAGCACCTCGAGTGCGTGACCTCGCTGGGACCCTCCACCCGCGGAATCCATCCGGGACCGTGGCGAATGAAAGCCGCACACGCAGTCCGAATGTACGGGAGCAATCGTCGCCCCGAAACCATCACTCAAACGCTTGGCAAACCGGGGGCGTCCATGTACGCAATGACGGTGCCGTGAAGATGGACCGTAGCCGCTACGTCGCACGCTGCACTGAGCGCCGCGCGAACCGCATCAAGGAAGGGTGTCCGACTAATCGCGCCGCCCGGGCCCCTCCCGGGGTTCTTTCGGCTCGATCTCGTCGAGCCGGCCCTGTTCGATCTTGCGCAGGGTCTCGGGGTCGGTGGGGTCGTCGTCCTCCCAGTCGTGCCGGCGGTAGACCGGGAGCGGGTCGCGGCGATAGAGGAACCAGCCGCAGACCGCACCGACAACCGCACCGAACAGGTGCGCCTCGAACGAGACTCTGGGGCCGCTGGGGAAGACGCCCCAGATCATGCTGCCGTAGAGAAACAGGATGATGATGGCCACCGCGATGGACAGCGCATCGCGCCGGCGGATCCCGATCACCACGGCAAAGAACATCAGCCCGTGGGTCAGGCCCGAGGCGCCAATGTGCAGCCCCTCGCGCGCGAACAGCCAGACGCCCAGTCCGCCCATCAGCCAGATCAGCGGGACCGCAACGCGGGTGGCGCGCGGGAAGCCGTAGAGCGTGAGCATGCCGAGCACCCACAGGGTCGGCACGTTGGCGAGCAGGTGGCCCCAGGAGCCGTGGATCAGCGGCGAGGTGATGATGCCCAGCGCCCCGACCGCGTCGCGCGGCAGGATGCCCAGCCGCGACCAGTCCCCGCCCAGCAGGTCGTGCAGGGCGTGGATCACGATCAGGATAGCGGCCCCCAGCATGGGCCAGAGCAGCGCACGCCGAATCCGCTCCTGCTCGGCCCGGGGGTCGGCCGGGGGTGCCGGCCGGCGAAGATTCATCATCCGCCTAGCCTGCCACGCCTGGACAAGAGGTCCAATCTCTCCCATCTCCCGGCGCCGCCACGGGCACCGTCATGGCGAGGCCCCGCAGGGGCCGCGGCAACCTCCTGAAGCTTGCGCAGTGTCGGGGTCCGAGGGTTTCGGAGGGAGATTACTCGCTGCGCTCGCCCTTCGGGCCGGCCTGCGGCCGTTCAACGCGCTTCGCGCCTTTGTGCTTCGTCGCTGCACTCCTCGCAATGACGGTGGCGGTGCTAGTGCCCGCCCGGCCCCAGGTCGGCGCCCTTGTCGTGCTGCGCGAGCTTGTCGTGCAGTTCACCACTTTCACCTCGCGGGGCCTTCACCTCGACCTCCATGCCGTTGCGGCGGAACTTGCCGACGACCTTGTCGATGGCGGCCACCGCCGAGCTGTCCCACAGCGAGGCGCGGGTCAGGTCGATCTCGATGTGATGGATGCCCTCGCGGTAGTCGAAGCTGTCGATGAACTTGTCCACGGCGACGAAGAACAGCTGGCCGCGCACGGTGTAGATCCGGGTCCGGCCGTCCTCGGAGAGCGCACTAGTGACTTCGACCGCCTTGACCATCTTGCGCGCGAAGAAGATCGCCGAGAGCAGCACGCCGGCGAACACGCCCAGCGACAGGTCGTGGGTGATCACGGTGGTGCCAACGGTCACGATCAGCACGGTGGCGTCGGTGCGCGGCAGCTTGTGCAGGGTGGTCAGCGAGCCCCAGTCGAAGGTGGCGATGGAGACCATGATCATCACCGCGACCAGCGCGGCCATTGGGATGATCGAGACCAGATCCCCCAGGAACACGATGAACAGCAGCAGGAAGATGCCCGCCGACAGCGTGGACAACCGCCCCAGCCCCCCGGACTTGATGTTGATCACCGACTGCCCAATCATCGCGCAGCCCGCCATGCCACCGAAAAAGCCGGTGACGACATTGGCGATGCCCTGGCCCTGGGCCTCGCGGTTCTTGCCGGAGGGAGTGTCGGTCAGATCGTCGAGGATGGAGGCGGTCAGCAGCGACTCCAGCAGGCCGACGATCGCCAGCGCGAAGGCGGTCGGGAAGATGATCTGCAGCGTCTCCCAGTTCAGCGGGATGTCGGGGAACAGGAACACCGGCAGGCCGTCCGGCAGGTCGCCCATGTCGCCGACCTCCAGCGTCGGCAGCCCCATGAAATAGACCACGACGCTGAGCACCACGATCGCGACGAGCGGCGGCGGCAGCAGCTTCGGATAGCCAGGGATCATCGGCAGGCCATAGAGGATGATCAGGCCGGCCGTGACCAGCGCCCACATGGTGGTGTCGCCATCCACCAGGTAGGGCACCTGGGACAGGAAGATCAGGATCGCCAGCGCATTCACGAAGCCGACCAGCACCGTGCGCGGGATGAACATCATGTAGCGCGCGAGCTTGGCCCAGGCGAACAGGATCTGGATGATGCCGGTCAGGATGGTCGCGGCCAGCAGGTACTGCAGTCCGTGCTCGGCGATGAGTGTCACCATCAGCAGGGCCATGGCCCCGGTCGCGGCCGAGATCATGCCGGGGCGCCCTCCGGCGAAGGCGATCACCACCGCCATGGTGAAGGACGCGTACAAGCCCACGCTCGGGTCCACCCCGGCGATAATGGAAAACGCGATCGCCTCCGGGATCAGGGCCAGCGCGACCACGATCCCGGCAATCAGGTCTCCGCGCACATTGAACAACCAGATCTTGCGCTGGCGGGACAGGAAGTCTTGTAGGGTCTGCTGCACGATATGGTCCCCAATACCGATGCGCGCCGAAGCCGACATGCGTCGGGATCAACGGGTGAACGAACAGGTACCAGAGACTTGTGCGAAGTAGCCGGGCCCGGTTGCCACCAGTGGATGGCGCGGTTGCAAGCGGTTCAATGCCGGTACAGACTGAAACCGCCAGGAAAGGCGGCAAAGTCTAGCACTTCATAAGCCCGTCCCGAAGTTTGCCGTCCCGCTCAAGCCTTTGCCGGGGCTCTTCCATGCGTTCAATTGGGGATCTTCATGCTGCAGCGCGTCATCATCGCCGTCGACTTCTCGCCCGCCTCTGCCGCGGCCCTGGCCGTTGCACGCCAGCACTGCCCGGGGGCGAAGAAGCGGCTGCTCTATGTGATGAAGCCGTCGGACGTGGCAGAGCCCAGTTCCGCTGGTGCGTTCAGTGGTGCGGGGTCGTCGCCCCTGAATGCAAAGGAAATGCGCCATTCGGCGGAAGAAAAAATCCGGTCGCAGTTGCAGGAGTGGGCGGAGGCAGATGACGAGGTCGCCATCGCCGTGGGCAGTGCGCCGGAGGAGATCTCCCGTCATGCCGAGGAGTGGGGCGCGGATATGATCGTGATGGGGACCCGCGGGCGCAGTCAGATCGCCAACATGCTCTCCGGTTCCGCGACCGAGTGGCTGGTGCGCAACGCCCGCCTGCCGGTGCTGGTCGTGCACGATGTGCCGCTGTCCGACTCCATGAAGGAAAAGCTGCCGCCGGAAGGCGCCGTCGACTGAGCCGGCTCGCCGTTCGCCGACACGTAGAAGGCCCGCTTTCCAGCGGGCCTTCCTTGTTCCTGTGGAATGCTCGCGCGGTGTCGAGGCCCCAGGCATGTAGGAGGCCAGCCCTCTGGCCGATGGGACGCTTGTCACACCCCATCGGCCAGAAGGCTGGCCTCCTACGGGATCGGGACCAGCCCCGCCGTGACGCTAGCCGCCGGTCATGGACATGAAGCGCATGACCTTTTCCGGGCGCTCGGAGAATTCGTGGCGTTCCGGTTTCAGGTTGATGGCCTGGACCACCAGATCCTCCAGTTCGGAATCGGTGCAGCCCTCGCGCAGGTAGGGGCGCAGGTTCAGGCTGTGGTCGTTGCCCAGGCAGGTGTAGATGGTGCCGTCCACCGACAGGCGCACGCGGTTGCAGGTATCGCAGAAGTGCTGCGAAATCGGCGTAATGAAGCCGATGCGCACGGGGGTGTCCGGGATCTGCATGTAGCGCGCCGGGCCGCCGCCGGGCATCACGCCGGGTACCAGGTTGTAGCGCGGCTCCAGACGGGCGCGCACGTCCTGCAGGTTCACGTAGTGGCCCTCTTTCGCCTCGCGGCCGGTGTCGCCCATCGGCATGGTCTCGATGAAGCGCAGGGTGAAGCCGTGCTCGATGCAGAAGTCCACCATGTCCTCGACTTCCGGCTCGTTGATCCCGCCCATTACCACCATGTTGATCTTGATCGGGTCGAGCCCGGCGGCCTTGGAGGCCATCAGCCCGTCCAGGACCTTCTCCAGCTTGCCGCCGGTGATCTCCTTGAAGACTTCCGGCTTGAGCGAGTCGAGACTGACGTTGATGCGCGCCACGCCGGCATCCTTCAGTTCCTGGGCATGGCGCGCCATGCGCGTGGCATTGGTGGACAGCGAGATGTCGTCGATGCCAGGCAGGGCGTTCAGGCGTGCGGCCAGGTCCGGGAGGTTCTTGCGTACCAGCGGCTCGCCGCCGGTCAGGCGCACGCGGCGGGTGCCCAGACGTCCGAAGGCTCCCATGACGCGCTCGATCTCCTCGAAGCTGAGCCAGTGATCCGGCTCCTCGAAGTCGCGAAAGCCCTTGGGCATGCAGTAGAAGCAGCGCAGGTCGCAGCGGTCGGTGACCGAGAGGCGGACATATTCGATGCGGCGGCCGAAGGCATCCACCAGTGCGTTCTCGTCCTTGAGGGGCTGTTCCATGGGGTGCTCCGTCCTGCCGATGGGGGCGATATGTTTCATCACACACATCGTAGACCACTTCTCCGAGAACGCAACAACAATGCCTCAGAATCGTTGCGGCAATAAACAAAATCTCTCACAGATAATTTTGTCTTATTCCAAGATAAGAACTTTTCGTTGGCCAAAAGCCCGGCTTATGGCCAATATGGCCCATGAATAAGCAAACCGTAATCTATGGGGTCGTCTGAATGAGCGCGTTGCCCGAGTTCGAGAACCACAGCGAGCAGGAGATCAAGTACACCACCTGCTACATGTGTGCCTGCCGCTGCGGCATCAAGGTTACCGTCCAGAACAACAAGGTCCGCTATATCCAGGGCAATCGGCATCACCCGATCAACAAGGGGGTGCTGTGTGCCAAGGGTAACGCGGGGATCATGAAGCAGCAGTCCCCGGCGCGCCTGCACCAGCCGATGCGCCGCAAGCCCGGCACCGAGCGCGGCGCCGGCGAGTTCGAGCCGATCTCCTGGGACGAGGCCCTGGACATGCTGTCCACGCGGCTGCAGAAGATCCGCGAGACCGACCCGCGCAAGCTGGCGTTCTTCACCGGCCGCGACCAGATGCAGGCCCTGACCGGTCTGTGGGCGACCCAGTTCGGCACGTACAACTGGGCGGCCCACGGCGGCTTCTGCTCGGTGAACATGGCCACCGGCGGTCTGTATACCACCGGCTTCGCCTTCTGGGAATTCGGCGACCCGGACTGGGACCGCACCAAGTACCACATGCTCTGGGGCGTGGCGGAAGACCATGCCTCCAACCCGATCAAGATCGGGCTGGAGAAGCTCAAGCGCCGTGGCGGCAAGTTCGTCGCGATCAACCCGGTGCGCACCGGCTACCAGGCGATCGCCGACGAGTGGGTGGGCATCAAGCCCGGTACCGACGGCCTGTTCGCGCTGTCGATGCTGCACGTGCTGCTGAAGAACGACCAGTTCGACTGGGACTTCCTGGTGCGCTACACCAACGCCACCCAGTTGGTGGTGCAGACCCCGGGGCAGAAGGGCGATGGCCTGATCCTGCGTGACGAGGCCGGCAACCCGCTGGTCTGGGAGCTGGAACAGGAGGCGTTCGTCGACGGCACCCAGGTCGACATCAAGCCGGCGTTGTTCGGCGAGTACACCGCGCCCGACGGCCGCCCGGTCAAGACCGTGATGACGCTGCTGGCCGAGCGCTACCTGAGCGACGAGTATTCCCCGGAGAACACCGCCGAGGTCACCGGCGTCCCGGCCGACCAGACCGAGCGCCTGGCGCTGGAGATGGCGCACGTCGCGTTCAA
The DNA here is from genome assembly GCF_000425605.1 of Thioalkalivibrio sp. ALE17. Lineage (NCBI taxonomy): Bacteria > Pseudomonadati > Pseudomonadota > Gammaproteobacteria > Chromatiales > Ectothiorhodospiraceae > Thioalkalivibrio > Thioalkalivibrio sp. ALE17. The sequence continues at coordinate 271,125 of NZ_KE384404.1, read as the reverse complement.
GGAGACGATCGAACTCGATATCGAGTGGACCGACTCCTGGGGCCGCAAGCACGACAAGGTGTTCGGTCGCCCGGTGTCCATGCACGCGATGCGCGGCATCTCCGCGCACTCCAACGGCTTCCAGACCTGCCGCGCGATCCATCTGCTGCAGATCATGCTGGGCTCGGTGGACTGCCCCGGCGGTCACCTGGCCAAGCCGCCGTATCCCAAGCACGTCCCGCCGGGCATCAAGCCGGCCAAGGAATGCGCGCCGAACACCCCGCTGAAGAGCCCGCCGCTCGGTTTCCCGACCGCGCCGGAGGACCTGGTCATCGATGACGAAGGCAACCCGCTGCGCATCGACAAGGCCTTTTCCTGGGATGCGCCGATCTCCAACCATGGCCTGATGCACATGGTGGTGACCAATGCGGTCAACGGCGATCCCTATCCGATCGACACGCTGATCTTCTTCATGGCGAACATGTCCTGGAACTCCTCGATGAATACCGCCGAGGTGATGGACATGCTGCGGGCGAAGGACGACAGCGGCGAGTACAAGATCCCGTTCCTGGTGGTCGCGGATGCGTTCCACTCGGAGACGGTCAACTTTGCCGATCTGGTGCTCCCGGATACGACCTATCTGGAGCGATACGACACCATCTCCATGCTGGACCGCCCGATCTCCGAGCCGGCCGCGGCGGCGGACTCCATCCGCCACCCGATCCTCGAGGTCGACCGCGACGTGCGTCCCTGGCAGGAGGTCATGGTCGAGCTGGCCGGCCGCCTGAAGTTCCCGGCGTTCACCAACGACGATGGCAGCCGCAAGTTCGAGGACTACAAGGACTTCATCGTCAACTTCGAGAAGGAGCCCGGCATCGGTTTCCTGTCCGGCTACCGCGGCAAGGACGGCAAGACCCACCTGCGTGGCGAGCCGAACCCGAAGCAGTGGGAGGCGTACATCGAGAACCAGGGGTTCTTCGTGCATCACCTGGCACCGAACCAGCAGTTCTACCGCTTCGCCAACAAGGACTACCTGGAGCTGGCCAAGCACGCCGGCTGGGTGGGCAAGACCGATCCGATCACTATCGAGCTCTACTCCGAGACCCAGCAGCGCTTCAAGCTGGCCGGCCAGGGCCTGTATGACGGCCCGCAGCCGACCAAGCAGGAGCACAAGGATCGCCTGACCCAGTTCTTCGATCCGCTGCCGATCTGGCACAAGCCGCTGGAGCAGACCCGGATCGACGAGGACGAGTACCCGTTCTATGCGGTCAACCAGCGCCCGATGTTCATGTACCACTCCTGGGATTCGCAGAATGCCTGGCTGCGTCAGATCTGCGCCCAGAACTATCTGTACATGAACCGTGGCAAGGCGGAGTCCATGGGCATCGCGGACATGTCCTGGGTTTGGCTGGAGTCGCACAACGGCAAGATCCGCGTGCAGGTCAAGCTGATCGAGGGCTGCGAGCCGAACACCGTCTGGACCTGGAACGCCATCGGCAAGCAGAAGGGCGCATGGGGCCTGAAGCCGGACGCGAACGAGTCCAACAAGGGCTTCCTGATGAACCACCTGATCAGTGAGCTGCTGCCGAAGAAGGGCGACCCGGTGGACAACATCACCAACTCCGACCCGGTCACCGGCCAGGCCGCGTGGTACGACCTGAAGGTCAAGATCACCCCGGCCGACCCGGAAGAGGCCAGCACCTGGCCCGACTTCGACACGATCAAGCCGGCGCCCGGCATGTCCGAGGCCCCGGACCAGCTCCGCTACGCGGCGCACAAGCCGGTGCACCTGAACCGTTCCATCCGCGACGTGCTGACGCGCGGCTCGCTGGACGACGAACAGTAGGCATCACGGATCCGGGCCATGCCGCCGGCCGAAGCCGGCGGCCCGAGAGAATTTGAGGAGTACCTGAAATGCGACTTGGACTCGTAATCGACATGGATACCTGCGTGGGCTGTCACGCCTGCGCGGTGGCCTGCAAGCAGTGGAACACCAGCGGTACCACCGGCGCGCTGACCGACTATCGCCCCTATGGCGAGGACCCCAGCGGCGTGTGGTTCAACCGTATTCGCCACTACGAAGTCGGCGACTACCCCAACAACAAGACCGTGAACATCCCGATGTCCTGCATGCACTGCCAGCATGCTGACTGCGTGAACGTCTGCCCGACCGGCGCCTCCTACAAGCGCCCGGAAGACGGCATCGTGCTGGTCGACCAGGACAAGTGCATGGGCTGCAACTACTGCGCCTGGGCCTGCCCCTACGGCGCCCGGGAGCTGGACCGCGAAGACGGCGTGATGAAGAAGTGCACGCTGTGCGTGGACCGAATCTACGACGAGCAGCTGCCGCCGGAAGAGCGCCAGCCCGCCTGCGTGATCACCTGCCCGGCGCACGCCCGGTTCTTCGGTGACTTCGACGACCAGGACTCCGAGGTCAGCCGCCTGGTGCGCGAGCGCGGCGGCGTGAAGCAGATGCCGGAGCTGGGCTACAAGCCGGTCAACACCTATCTGCCCCCGCGTATCACCCGCCCGATCCCCACCGACGACGTGCGCGCCAACAAGCTCGTCACCTCGGTGAAGGACTGGGTCAACAAGATGGTCGCGCGCTAGGCGCGGCCCGAACGGGAGAATTCATATGCATCCGGCATTTTCCGTCATCCTGTTTACCGTCATCTCGGGTGCGGGCTACGGCCTGTTCATCCTGCTGGCGGCCTTCCATCTCGCGGGTATCGGCCCGGCCATGAGCCACGGCGAGCTGCTGGCGCACGGCCTGGTGTCGCTGGGGATGATCACCCTGGGGCTGATGCTCTCCACCGGTCACCTGGCGAACAAGAAGAACGCCTGGCGTTCCTTCATGCGCTTCAAGACCTCCTGGCTGTCGCGCGAGGCCGTGTTCGCGGTGCTGTTCTACCCCTTCGCCGGTATCTACGGTCTGGGTGTGCTGCTGCAGGGTTCGGCCATCGGGCCGCTGCCCGCCATGGCCGGCGCGATCGCTGCCGTGCTGGCCGTGATCACCCTGTTCTCCACCGGCATGATCTACGGCTGCCTGAAGACCATCCGCCAGTGGAACACGGCGCTGACCCCGGCGAATTACATCATGCTGGGCATCGCGACCGGAACCACGCTGTTCGCCGCCATCGCCGCGGTGTTCGGCAATGCCACCACGCTGCACGCGGGCGTGGCCATCGTCGCGCTGCTGGCCGCCGCGTTGCTCAAGGGGATCTACTACTTCTGGATCTCGCGCGTGAACGGTCCGACCATCAACACCGCGACCACCTTCAACCGGGCGACCGTGCGTCTGCTGGATACCGGCCACACCGCCGGCACCTTCCTGACCGACGAATTCGGCTACGACCCGCGCAAGGACACCATCGACAACATCAAGATGGGCGTCTTCCTGCTCGGCTTCATCGCCCCGGTACTGGTCTTCGGTTCGATCCTCTCCGGTGCGCCGGCCGGTATCGCCTGGCTGGCGGCGGTGTCGAGCCTGGTCGGGATCGGCATGGAGCGCTGGCTGTTCTTCGCCGAGGCCAAGCACGTCGTGCGCCTGTACCACGGTGCCCAGACCTGCACCGACTCCCTGGCCGAGCCGAGCCGCGTCGGCCCGGAAGTGGCCGCGGATGCTCGCCGTGGCGACGCACCGCGCGCCGAACTGGGCGATACGCCCGGGGGCTCCGGCTCCTGAGTCGGACGCAACCATACGGGTTACCCGGGCGCCCCGGGTAATCCGTACCAAAGGCCAGGGCGTTGGATGACCGACGCCCCGGCCTTTTCTGTTTGGAGGGGCTGCCCCGGGCAGGATCCGTCCGGGCCTATTGCCCCTTGTCGTTCTCGTGCATCCCGTGAACGATGAAGTAAATCACGTACGCGAAGAAGGCCGCGATGCCCGCCAGCGTCACGATCGTCAGGATCCCGATGGGCGACTGAAACATGATTTCCATCAGCATGATCTTTCCTCTAGTTGGGTCCATGCACCTTCGACGCTAGCCCCCGGAGCCGGCCTCCGATTTGATCCAGATCATGCCGGGAGTCGATTCGGACAGTGCGCCGCGGGCGCTGTGGCGGGTAAGGGCGGAACGGAAGGCTGGCGGAACGTTCGGGCTGTGTCCGGCGGACGGGGATGTCAGCGCAGCTGCGCGGGCCTCGGCTCGAACTGGAGGTTCGCCGGGTTGGATTCGGGGGTGTTCGTGCTTCGCGCCCGAGAGGGTGGGGGGCGCGAGGCTGGCTTCGTGTCGGCGAACGTCCCGAGGCTGCCGCCGAGGGGCTGGGCTCGTTGCGCCGCCGGTCCTTCGAGCCGGCACGGGCCGTGGCTGTGGCGCGCTCAGCCCGCGCTGCGGGTCTCGGCTTGAATGGAGCTTGGGGCTACGCCCGGGGTGTTCGGGCGTCGCGCCCGAGAGGATGGCTGCGCGACCTGCGGTCGCTTGGCCCTTCGGGCCGGCACCGCCTGCGGCGGTACCGCGCGTCGGCCCGCGTTGCGGGCCTCGGCTCGAACGGAGGTTCGAATCGGGCCCTCAGACACCCCATTACGCAAAAAGGGACCACGAGTGTCCCTTTTTGCGTAATGGCGCGCCCGAGAGGATTCGAACCTCTGACCTCTGCCTCCGGAGGGCAGCGCTCTATCCAGCTGAGCTACGGGCGCAAGGGCTGCAATGATAAGGGCGGGGCCGCGGGTGCGTCCAGCCATATTTGACCGCGCCGCTGGGTTTGTGGTCGCGCCTGGCATGATGCCCTATACTCTGCGCCCGATTTGCGCGTACCGCGCGAGCGCTTTCGAAAGAGCACACCACAAGGCCATGCATGGCCAGGATCTCGGAGGGAGAGAAGTGGGAAATCAACCGATCAAGATGGACACCGGGAACAAGGTGTTGCTGTTTATCTCGTCCCTGGCCCTGCTGGCGACAGTCCTGTTTCTGGTGTCGCAGCTTGCGAGCTGGATTGGGGGCATGATGGGCTCGCAGGCGGAGGCCGTGAGCGAGGAGCGTATTGCCGAGCGCATCGCGCCGATCGGCCGGGTGGTCTCCGGTGAGGTGGATACCGCCGAGGAAGCCGCGGACCTCAGCCCGGGCGACATCTACGCCAACGTCTGCGCCGCCTGCCATGACTCGGGCGCCTCCGGTGCCCCGCTCAAGGATGACACGGACGAGTGGACTAACCGTCTGAACGACAAGGGTCTGGAGACCCTGTTCGAGAACTCGATCAACGGCATCGGCGCGATGCCGGCCCGCGGTGGCGACTCCAGCCTGACCGACGAGCAGATGAATGAAGTCGTGGCCTACATGCTCGATCAGGCAGGCGTTGATCACGGCTACGAGGGCAGTTCCAACGGAAACGGCGACACCGCCGCGGACGACGCCGCCGCGGACGACGCCGCCGCTGAAGGCGAGGAGCCGGTGGCCACCACCGACACGGGCGAAGCGGCCGCCGAGGAAGAGGCCGAAGCCGTGGCCGCTATTGCGGTCGACGAGGGTGATGTTGAGCGCGGTCAGTCGCGTTACAACACCTGCGTGGCCTGCCATGGTGCGCAGGGTCAGGGCACCCCGGTCTTCCCGGCGTTGGCCGGCCGGGATGCCGAGTACATCGCCGACAAGCTGGTGCGCTACCGCGCCGGCGAGACCGTCGGTGACCAGACGGCCCTGATGGCGCCGAATGCCGCGAACCTGTCGGATCAGGACATCGCCGATCTGGCGGTCTACGTGGCGACCTTCGAAGACTGATCGTCGCGTCGTTGCCGCGTACAAAGGCCCCGCCCGGTAGACCGGGCGGGGCCTTTTCTTTGCGGGCCGACGCTTCCCCGTTTACTGGGTACGCCAGTGGTCCAGGGCGCGGTAGCTCAGCGCCTCGGTGAGATGTCGGGTGGCAATCGCTTCCGCGCCCTCCAGATCGGCGATGCTGCGCGCCACGCGCAGGATGCGGTGATAGGCCCGTGCCGAGAGACGGAAGCGCTCGGCCGCCTTGTCCAGTAGCTCGCGGTCGGCGGCCGCAAGGGCGGCGTGTTGGTCGAGTCCCGCGCCATCCAGAGTGCTGTTGAGCCTTTCCTGGCGCGCCTGCTGCCGGTTCCGCGCCCGGGTCACGCGCGTCGCGACCGCAGCGGACGTCTCGGTGGGCTCGGTCGCGCCGGCCAGGTCGGCCGGCGGGATCCGGGGCACCTCGATGGCGAGGTCGATCCGGTCCAGCAGGGGGGCGGACAGGCGCTTGCGGTGCCGGGCCCGCTGCTCCGGGGTGCATTCGCAGCGTTCGGCCAGGTCGCAGTCGAAACCCTGCGGGCAGGGGTTCATCGCGCCCACCAGCTGGAAGCGGGCCGGGAACTCGGCCTGGCGCGCGGCACGCGAGATGTGGATTACGCCGGTCTCCAGCGGCTCGCGCAGCACGTCCAGAACCGAGCGGTCGAACTCCGTCAGTTCGTCCAGGAACAGCACGCCCTGGTGCGCCAGCGAGATCTCCCCGGGGCGCGGGGTGCTCCCGCCGCCCACCAGGGCCACGCCCGATGCGGTGTGATGGGGGGAGCGGAACGGGCGGGCCCGCCAGTCACCCCGCAGGTGGGAGCTGCCGCGCAGGCTGTGGATGGCGGCCGTCTCCAGCGCCTCGGCCTCGTCCATCGGCGGCAGGATGCCGGGGATGCGCGCCGCCAGCATCGATTTGCCGCTGCCGGGCGGGCCGACCATCAGCAGGTGGTGCCCGCCGGCTGCGGCGATCTCCAGGGCGCGCCGTGCCTGGTGCTGGCCGCGTACGTCCGCGAGGTCCGGGTGGCTCGGCGGGTTCGGCTCGGGCGGCCGGGCGGGTGCCAGGGCGTCGCGCCCGGCCAGCGCCGCGCATACCGCAGTCAGGTGTGACCCGGTGAGGACTCGCGCGCGCCTCGCCAGTGCCGCCTCGGCGCCGTCCTCCGGGTTGACCACCAGGGCGCGGTCGGCATCCGCGGCGGCGAGTCCGGCCGCCAGTGTGCCGCCCACCGGCCGCAACTGGCCGTCCAGCCCCAGTTCGCCGAGGAATTCGTGTGCCGCCAGGGCTTCGGCCGGGATTTGCTGGCTGGCGGCGAGGATGCCCAGGGCGATGCCGAGGTCGAAGCGGCCGCCGTCCTTGGGCAGGTCTGCGGGGGCCAGGTTGACGGTGATGCGCCGCCGCGGGAATTCGAAGCCGCTGGTCTGGATCGCCGCGCGCACGCGATCACGGCTCTCGCGCACCGCGGCCTCCGGCAGGCCGACGATCTGGAAGGCCGGGAGTCCATTGGCCAGATGGGTCTCAATGGTCACCAGCGGGGCATGAATGCCGTCGATGGCGCGGGCGTAGGCAATGGTGACGGGCATCCGTGCCCCTCCGTTCGGCCGCCGGGGGTCCGTCCCCGGCGGGTGGTTTCAGTGGTGGCTACTGCCCCGGGGTGTCGTCCGGCCGCCCCTCCAGCGCGGCTACGCGAGCCTCCAGTTCGGCGAGGCGTTCGCGGGTGCGCTCCAGCAGGGCGACCTGGATGTCGAAGTCCTCGCGGGTGACCAGGTCCATGCGCTCGAAGCCGCTTTGCAGCGATGAGCGGACCTGCCGCTGCACGTCTTCCTGCATATGGCGCACGGACTCCGGGAGGCTCTCGGTGATCCGGCGAGCCAGATCGTCGAAGCGTTTGGAATCGATCATCGGGTGGTCTCCTGACGCGTGTTCTTGGTTCTGGCCAGTGTAGCGCGGCTGACCCCGGGTACGGCTACTGCGATGCGGAGCGCCCGCCATCCACCGGGATGATCTGGCCGGTAATGTAGGGCGCATCCAGCAGCAGGAACCGCACGGTGCGGGCGATATCCCCCGGGCTGCCCTCGCGCTTGAGGGCGGTGCGCTCGATCATGGCCTCGTGGGTGCCGGTATTCTGCGCATCCTCCGGCGCCAGTATCGCGCCGGGCGCGACTCCGTTGACCCGCACGCCGGGCCCCAGTTCGCGGGCAAAGGCCTGGGTCAGGGCCCAGAGCCCGGCCTTGGCCGCCGAATATACCGGGTAGCCCTTGAGCGGGCGCAGCGCGTGGATATCCACGATATTGACGACCGCGCCCCGCGCCCGCTGCAGCGCCGGGTTGCAGGCCTGGGTGAGGAAGGTCGGCGCCTTCAGGTTGGAGCCGATCAGGTCGTCCCAGGCGGATTCGCGGATCTCGCCCACGGGGGTTGGATAGAACGTCGAGGCGTTGTTGACGAGAAAGTCCAGCCGCCCCCAGGCCGCCTCGGTGTCGCGGGCGAGGCGTTCGATGGCCTTGGGGTCGAGCAGGTCGGCCTGCAGGGTGCGGGCGCTGTCGGGGCGCGCCGCGTTCAGCTCGGCGGCGAGCGCGTCGGCCTCGTCGCGAGAGCCGCGGTAATGGATCAGCACCCGCAACCCGGCCGCATGCAGGTGCCGGGCAATGGTGGCGCCGACGCGCCGCGCGGCCCCGGTGATCAGCACCACGCCCGCCGGGTCGGATGTCCTGCTCGTGCTGTCGGTGGGTGCCTGCGCCACGTCCGTCCCCGGGTTGGTACCATGCGTCGCCATGTTGCCGCCGAAACCTAGCACAAACACCGCCGACGATCCGGTTGCCCGGGAGATCGCCGCGCGTCTGCGCGCTCACCTGCAACAGAGTGTTGCGGCAGGTGGCGGGTTCCTTCCGTTCGTCGATTACATGCAGGCGGCCCTGTATGCGCCGGGCCTGGGCTATTACGTGAACGGGGCCCACAAGCTGGGCGAGGGCGGGGACTTCGTCACCGCGCCGGAGCTCTCGCCGCTGTTCGGCGAGACCCTGGCGACCTGGCTGGCCCCGGTGCTGCGTGATGACCTCGACGGCGCCGGCACGCTGCTGGAGTTCGGTGCTGGCAGCGGGCGCCTGGCGGGGGACGTGATCGCTACCCTGCGCGAACTCGGGGTGGCCTGGGAGCGCTATTGGATCATCGAGGTCAGCCCGGACCTGCGGGCCCGGCAGCAGGCGCACCTGGAGTCGGTGCTCACGCCCGAGGAGTACGCACGGGTGGCCTGGCTGGACGCCTTGCCCGACACCCCAGTTCGCGGCGTGGTGCTGGCCAACGAGGTGCTGGATGCCCTGCCGGTGGAGCTGTTCCGCTGGCGCGCGGGACGCGTGTGGCAGGTCGGCGTCACCACCGAGGCGGACGGGTCGCTGACCCTGGCCGAGCGCGAGGCCCCGCCGGCCCTGGCCGAACCCGTGACGCGGCTGGCGGCCGACTATGGCCCCTGGCCCGAGGGCTACCTGTCCGAGTGGCGGCCGGCGCAGGCGGCGTGGGTGCGCGCGCTCGCCGAGGGGCTGGAGCAGGGGGTGGCCGTGATCGTGGATTACGGCTTTCCGCAGGCCGCCTACTACGCCCCGGAACGGCACCAGGGGACCCTGGTCGGCTACTACCGCCAGCAGATGATCCAGGACCCTCTGGCCCATCCGGGGCTGATGGACCTGACTGCCAGTGTCGACTTCACCGGCGTGGCCGAGGCGGCGGATGTCGCGGGCCTCGATGTGCTGGCCTACGCCGGGCAGGGCGAATTCCTCCTGGGGGCGGGGCTTCCGCAGCGTTTCGAGGCGCGCGTCGGCAGCGGCGAGGATGCCCGCCTGACCATGCAGGCGGCGCAGGCCGTGCGCATGCTGACCCTGCCGGGCGAGATGGGCGAGCGCTTCCAGGTTGTGGCTCTCGGTCGCGGCTGCGCGCATCTGCCGCTGGGGGGTATCCCCGATCGCCGGGGGCGCCTGTGAACCCCGGTCCTGGCGCAATGGCGCGGTCGTTCCGGGGATGCTTGGTGGCATCGACGAAACCCGGCATGCTGGCGCCATGAAGGTACTGGGTATCGAAACCTCCTGTGACGAGACGGGCGTGGCGCTGATCGACAGCGACCGTGGCCTGCTCGCGCACCGGCTGTACAGCCAGACGGATCTGCACGCAATCTACGGCGGCGTGGTGCCGGAACTGGCCTCGCGTGACCACATCCGGCGGCTCCTGCCGCTGGTGCGCGCGGTGCTGGAGGAGGCGGGCGTGGACGGGCCGGACCTGGATGCGGTGGCCTACACCGGCGGGCCGGGACTGCTGGGGGCGCTACTGACCGGTGCCTCGGTGGCTCGCTCCCTGGCCTGGGGCTGGGGTATCCCGGCGCTGGCGGTGCATCACCTGGAGGGCCACCTGCTGGCGCCGTTCCTGGAGGATACCGGGCTCGACTTCCCGTTCCTGGTGCTGCAGGTCTCCGGGGGGCATACCCAGCTGATCCATGCCCGGGCCCTGGGCGACTACGACCTGATCGGCGAGAGCATCGACGATGCCGCCGGCGAGGCCTTCGACAAGACCGCCAAGCTGCTGGGGCTGGGGTATCCGGGTGGCCCGGCGCTGGCGCGCCTGGCGGAACAGGGCGAGCCGGATGCCCTGCGGCTGCCGCGCCCCATGCTGGATCGCCCGGGGCTGGACATGAGCTTCTCCGGCCTGAAGACCGCCGTCCTGACCGCGCTGAAGAAGCAAAGTTACCGCCCGGAGGATGTCGCCCGCGCCTTCGAGGAGGCCGTGACCGACACTCTGGTCGAAAAGACCCGGCGCGGTCTGGAGCAGACCGGGGCCCCGGCGCTGGTGGTGGCCGGTGGCGTGGCCGCCAACACCACGCTGCGCGCGGGGCTGCAGGCCATGGCGCAACGCCAGGGGGTGCCGGTGTATTTTCCGCGCCCGGAGTTCTGCACCGACAATGGGGCGATGATCGCGCTGGCCGGGCTGCGGCGGCTGCAGGCCGGTGGCGTCGGGGATGCCGGGGCCCCGGTTGTCGCCGCGCGGGCCCGCTGGCCCCTGGCCGAACTGGAGGCGCCGGTTCCGGCCGGACCGGGCTGAAGCCCTGCCCGGCCCGTGCTCGGCGGGCTGTCAGTCTCCGGGGGCGGGGGCCTTGTTCTTCTGGCCGATGCGCGATTCCTCGCCGCGCATCAGGCGGCGGATATTGCTGTCGTGGCGGATGAACAGGATTACGCTCATCAGCGCGACCGCGGCGCTGATCCAGTGATCCATGCCCAGCAGGATCGTGTACACCGGGGCCATGCCGGCCGCGACCAGGGCCGCCAGCGACGAATATCGCCAGATCGCGGCGACCACGAGCCAGGTGAGCAGCACCAGTCCGCCGGCCGCCGGGCTGATCGCGAGGATCACGCCAAGTGCGGTGGCCACACCCTTGCCGCCCTGAAGGCGGTAGTACACGGGGAACACGTGACCGAGGAAGGCGGCCAGGCCGATCAGGCCGATCGCCCAGCCGGGGAAGAGCTCCAGCTGGAGCGCGACGAACACCGGCAGCCAGCCCTTGCCGACATCCCCGATGAGCGTGATGATGGCCGCCTTCTTGCCGCCCGAGCGCAGGACATTCGTGGCGCCGGGGTTCTTCGACCCGGTGGTGCGCGGGTCCGGCAGACGCAGCAGCTTGCTGACCAGTATGGCCGTGGAAAGCGATCCCAGCAGATACGCGATGATGATGCCGATTGTAATAGCCATGAGCGGTGAGCCTGTCTGCGCGGATGGGCAAGAGATTGCGAGCGCACATGATACGCAAGCCGGTGGCCGGCGTTCAGCGCGCTGAGATGGGGGGTGTGACCCGTCCGGTCCATGACCCGACGCTGGTGCTGTTGCACGGCTGGGGCTTTTCCGGCGCGGTCTGGGCGCCCCTGCGGGCCAAGCTGCCGGCCGGCACGCGGGTACTGGCGCCGGATCTGCCCGGTCATGGGGCCGCGGGCGACGGCTGGCGGCTGGCGGATGCGGAGGGCGCCGCCGCGGCCCTGATCGCCGCGCTGCCGGCTGACGTCGAGTGCCCGGTCTGGGCTGGCTGGTCCCTGGGCGGCCTGGTGGCGCTCGCGGCGGCGCGCCAGTGGACGGGCCCGCAGGGGCTTGTACTGATTGGGGCAACGCCACGCTTCATCCGTAATGATGACTGGCCGGCCGCCCTGCCGCTGGACGAGCTGGAGGACTTCCGCGCCGCCCTCGGAGGCGACCGCCGCCGACTCAATCGGCGTCTGGCGATGCTCTGTGCTCGTGGCAGTCCCGATGCGGCCTCGCTCGCGCGCGCACTGGCGGATCGGATGCGGGAGGCCCCCGCCTCTCCGGATGGACTGGCGGCGGGTCTGGATCTGCTGCAGGGTGCCGACCTGCGTACCGCCTGGGCCGAGGTGCAGGCGCCGGTGGCGTGCTGGCTGGAGCCGGAGGACGCGCTGGTGCCGGCCGCGGTGGAGGCGGGACTGACGAGCTTGCGCCCCGATGGCCGGACCGGTCGCGGGGCGGGCGGTCATGCGGACTGGTGGGCGCGGCCGCAGCGGCTGGCCGGATTTGTTTCCGAGTTTCTGGATCACTGCAGTGCAGGGGAGTCCGCATGACCCGACCCGACAGCTTCGATCTCGACAAGGCGCGGGTGCGCGAGGCCTTTGCACGGGCCGCCGCCACCTACGAGGAGCATGCGGTCCTGCAGCGCGAGGTGCAGGAGCGGATGCTGGAGCGTCTGGACTGGATCCGGATGGAGCCGGAACGCATCGTCGATCTGGGTTGCGGCATCGGCGAGGCCCTGGATCACCTGAGCCGCCGCTACCGCGGGGCGCGCCTGGCCGGCGTGGACTTCGCCCCGGAGATGGTTGCGCGGGCGCGGCGGCGCGGGCGCTGGCTGCGGCGGCCGCAGGTGGTCTGCGGTGACCTTGAGGCCCTGCCGCTGGCCGAGCGGTCCTTTGATCTGGCGGTTTCCAGCTCGGCCCTGCAGTGGTGCAGCGACCTCGACCAGGCCTTCGCCGAGGTGCGGCGTATCCTGCGCCCGGGCGGGCTGTGGCTGTTTACCACCTTTGGCCCGGACACCTTGCGCGAGTTGCGCGCCGCCTTCGCGGCCGTGGACGGCGGCGCCGGGGCACATGTCAACGCCTTCATGGACATGCACGACATCGGCGATGCCCTTGTGCGATCCGGCTTTGCCGATCCGGTGATGGACCAGGAGGCCCTGACCCTGACCTACCCGGATATGACCGGCCTGATCCGCGACCTGCGCGGGGTCGGGGTGCGCAACGCCCTGGCGGGGCGTTCGTCGGGTCTGTTTGGCCCCCGGCGTCTGGTGGCCGTCGCCGAGGCCTATGCCCGCGACTTCGGCGTGGAGGGTCGTCTGCCCGCGACCTGGGAGGTGGTCTATGGTCATGCCTGGGTGCCGGATGCGCCGCCCCCGTCGCGGCCAGACGGGCGCGTGATCCCGGTTCAGCCGGTTCGTTGATCTGGATCAACGAAAATGCCGCCCGCGTCCCTCGCGGGCGATCCACCGGAAGATGTATTCTCTTGGGCAGGAAAAGTTCCGCCCGTCCCGCTCAATATCCGAGTGACACAGGCGGTATTGGTTTTTTGTGGGCCCGGAATGGGGTAGAGTTCACGCCCCCGAACCATCGGGACATCCGTGTTCCCCGCAGCAAGGTGGAAAAGTCATGTCACAAGCAGCCACTACGGCGGGTGCCGCACCCGCAGCGTCAGTCGCGACTTCCGAGCAGTACAACTACGCGATTATCAAGCGGTTTGCCATTGCCGCCGTCCTCTGGGGCGTGTTCGGGATGGCCGCCGGTGTCTGGATCGCCTCGCAGCTGGCGTTCCCGTTCCTGAACTTCGATATCGCGCAGATCACCTTCGGGCGCTTCCGTCCGGTCCACACCACGGCCGTGATCTTCGGTTTCGGGGGTAACGCGCTGTTCGCCACGTCCTACTACGTGGTGCAGCGGACCTGTCAGACCCGGCTGTGGAGTGACTCCATGGCGAGCTTCACCTTCTACGGGTGGAACCTGGCGCTGGTCCTCGGCGTGATCACCTACATGATGGGGATCACCCAGGGCCGCGAATACGCCGAGTTCAACTGGCAGATCGACATCATCATCCTGGTGGTCTGGGTCGCCTACTTCATGATCTACCTGATGACCCTGCTGCGTCGGAACCAGCCGCATATCTACGTGGCGAACTGGTTCTTCATGGCCTTTATCCTGGCCACCGCGCTGCTGCACATCTTCAACAACATCCAGGTCCCGGTCGGCCTGTTCCACCCGCATTCCTACTCCATCTTCTCCGGGGTGCAGGATGCGATGACCCAGTGGTGGTACGGCCATAACGCGGTGGGCTTCTTCCTGACGGCCGCGTTCCTCGGGATGATGTACTACTTCGTGCCGAAGCAGGCCGGTCGCCCGATCTACTCGTACAAGCTGTCCATCATCCATTTCTGGGCGCTGGTCTTCCTGTACATGTGGGTGGGTGCGCACCACCTGCACTGGACCGCGCTGCCGGACTGGGTCTCCACCCTGGCGGCGACCTTCTCCATCCTTCTGCTGCTGCCCTCCTGGGGCGGCATGATCAACGGCATCATGACCCTGTCGGGCGCTTGGGATAAGCTGCGCACCGACCCGATCATGCTGTTCCTGATCACCGCGCTGGCGTTCTACGGCATGTCGACCTTCGAGGGTCCGATGATGTCCCTGAAGAGCGTGAACGCGCTGTCGCACTACACCGACTGGACCGTGGGCCACGTACACTCCGGCGCCCTCGGCTGGGTGGCGATGATCTCCTTCGGCTCGCTGTATCACCTGATCCCGCGGCTGTGGAACGTCAACCTGTACAGCCTGAAGCTGGTGTATGTGCACTTCTTCCTGGCGACCATCGGGATCGTGCTGTACATCACCGCGATGTGGGTGGCCGGTATCGGTCAGGGCCTGATGCTGCGCGCCTTTGACCAGTACGGGAACCTGGCCTACACCTTCACCGAGTCGGTGGTGTTCCTGCACAAGCCGTACGTGGTGCGTGCCATTGGTGGCGGGTTCTTCCTGGCCGGCATGCTGATCATGGCGTTCAACATCGCGATGACCGTTCGCTCGGGCATCAAGGCCGAGGCCCGCGAGGCCCAGGCCGCGTCCGCCGAAGCCCGCACGGCCTGATTAGGGAGAGACTAGATCCATGAAGCATGAAAGCGTTGAAACCAATGCCGGCCTGCTGATCATCCTCACCCTGGCGGTGATCAGCGTCGGCGGCCTGGTCGAGATCGTGCCGCTGTTCTACATCGACGACACGATCGAGGAAGTGGACGGCGTGCGTCCGTATACGCCTCTGGAACAGCGCGGGCGTGACATCTACGTCCGCGAGGGCTGCTACACCTGCCACTCGCAGATGGTGCGTCCGTTCCGTGACGAGATGCTGCGCTACGGTCACTACTCGCTGGCGGCCGAATCGCAGTACGACCATCCGTTCCAGTGGGGCTCGAAGCGCACCGGTCCGGACCTGGCGCGCGTGGGGGGCAAGTACTCCAACGAGTGGCAGGTCCAGCACCTGATCGACCCGCAGTCGCTGGTGCCGGAGTCGATCATGCCGGGCTACCCCTGGCTGGCGACCACGCCGCTCGATTACTCCGATATCGATCGTCGCATGATCGCGCTGAAGCGCGTGGGCGTGCCGTACTCGCTCACCGACGAGGAATACCAGGCCAACGTCGAGAAGTTCGGGGAGCAACACGCCCGGATGTTCGACATCCGCGACGCCGAGGACAATCTGGTGGCGCAGGCGCAGGCCGAGAACTTCGACGGCAACCCCGGGACGATCACCGAGATGGATGCCCTCGTGGCCTATCTCCAGGTCCTCGGGACCATGGTCGACTTCAGCGAATACGACGACGGGCACTTTGCCGAATTCCGGTAAGGGAGGACGGGCGCCACGATGACGGGACTTTGGGAATGGATCACGGATATGGGCAACAGCAAGATCGTTGCCCTCATCCTCTTCATGAGCACCTTTATCGGGGTCGTGATCTTCCTGTTTTCCAATCGTCGGCGTGCCCGGAAGTTCGAGACGTATCGCTACATTCCTCTGGACGACGATGATTCACATCGGGAGCCCGTGGCCCGGCGTGACAAAACCAAGAGTGACGAGCAATGAGCACACAGGACAACCGTGATAAGGACCCGAACCAGGTCGAGACCACTGGGCACGTCTGGGACGGCAACCTTCAGGAATACAACAATCCGCTCCCGCGTTGGTGGCTGTGGGGCTTCTACGCCACGATCGTGTTCGCGCTGGTGTACTGGCTGATCTACCCGGCCTGGCCGATTGGCGACAGCTTCACCAAGGGCTTCAACACCATCACCTTCGAGCAGGGCGGCGAAGAGCGCACCATGCACTGGAACACCCGTGCGTTGCTCGCGAAGGACATGCAGACCGGCACCTACGCGGTGCGCCAGCGCGAGATGCTGGAACAGGTGGCCGCCCAGGATTACGAAACGATCCTGCAGGACGCTGAAAGCATGAGCTTCGTCAACGCGTACGCCCAGGGCTCCTTCGGTACCTGGTGTGCGGCGTGTCACCAGGTCGGTGGCGCGGGCGTGGTCGGGCAGTACCCGAACCTGCGCAATGACCACTGGAAGTGGGGCGGAACGGTCGAACAGATCGAGGAAACCCTGCACCAGGGCCGCCTGGGCTACATGCCCGGGTACCGCGACACCCTGAGCAGCGACCAACTGAATCAGGTCGCCGCCTACGTGCTGTCGCTGAACGACTACAGCGTGGATCAGGACGACGCCGATGCCGGCGCCCGGATCTTTACCGGGACCGACGGTGGCTGCTTCCAGTGCCACGGCATGGACGCCCAGGGGCTGACCTCGCAGGGCGCGCCCAACCTGACCAACGATCTGTGGGGTCTGGTCGACGTGCGCGGCGCGGAAAGCGATAGCGAGCGTCAGCGCCTGGTCGCCAATTTCATTCGCGATGGTATCCAGCGTGAGATGCCGGCATTCGGTGATCGACTGTCGGATGCGGAGATCAAGATGCTGACTGCCTACGTGCATTCCCTGGGCGGGGGGCAATAGGCCGGCTCCGTCGACCTGGCGAGCCCCGGGGGTGCGGAGGCCTGCCAGGATGCACGCGTTGACAGGGGTGCCCGCCGGGTGGATTGACGCCCGAGGGTGCCCCTTTTTGTTTTGAACTGTTGCCGCGGCCCGCGTATTGCCGCCGGGCCGCACTGCCGGATACGCTCCGGGAGGATCCGATGTCCCAGTCCCAGCCGCTGTACGAGGCGCGAATCCCGATCCACCCGCGGTCGGTCAAGGGGCGGTTTCGCAACCTGAAGACCGGGATTCTCCTCCTGGCCTACGGGGTGTTCTTCGGTCTGCCGTGGATCCGCTGGGAACGTGAATACGGGCCGGACCAGGCGGTGCTGTTCGACATCCCCGGGCGCCAGTTCCATATCTTCGACCTGGTCGTCTATCCGCAGGATATCTTCTGGCTGGCAGGCTTTCTGGTCCTCGCCGCATTGCTGCTGTTTTTTGTGACCGGTGTGGCCGGGCGCGTGTTCTGCGGCTACTTCTGCTTCCAGACCCTGTGGACCGATGTTTTCATGTGGCTGGAGCGCAAAATTCAGGGGGAGCGGCCCGCACGCCTCCGGCTCGCCAAACAGCCCTGGAACGCCGAAAAGCTGGCGAAATATGGTCTCACCCATGCGTCCTGGCTGCTGGTGGCTTTCGCCACCGGGCTCGGGTTCGTCCTGTACTGGGGCGATGCGCCTTCCATCGTGGCGGACTTCTTTACCGGCCAGGCGGTCTACGCCGCCTATGTGACCGCGGGGATCCTGACCGCCACCACCTACACGTTTGCCGGGCTGGCCCGCGAGCAGGTCTGCACGTTCATGTGCCCCTACGCGCGTTTCCAGAGCGTGATGTTCGACCGCGACACCATGATCGTGTCGTACGACGAATCACGCGGCGAGGGCACCGCCGGCCGCGCCAAGGTCCAGGCCGGTCTGAAGACCCGCGAGCAGCGCCAGGCCGCCGGCGTCGGGGACTGCATTGACTGCGGCTACTGCGTGCAGGTGTGCCCGACCGGCATTGATATCCGCGATGGGCTGCAGTACCAGTGCATTCACTGTGCGCTGTGCATCGATGCCTGCGACACGATCATGGACAAGCAGGGCTGGCCACGCGGGCTGATCGCCTATACCTCGGAGCGCGAGCAGGAGGGCGGCAAGACTCGGTTCCTGAGGGGCAAGACGCTGGGTTATGGGGCGGCCGTGCTGGTCGTTATCGTTGCACTGGTTGCCAGCATCGTGGGTCGCCCGCCCGTGGACGCCAACGTGAACCAGGTGCGCCAGCCGCTGTATGTGCAGATGTCCGACGGGCGCATCCAGAACGGCTACGAGATTCGCCTGAACAATACCGCGGACCGGGAGCTGGACTTCCAGATCGGACTCGCCGGGCTCGACGGCGCGGAGCTCGACCTCGGGCAGGTGGAGCGGATCCGCCTGGAGCCCGGGGAGCGACTCACCGTGGTCGCGCGCGTGCGCCACGACGTGCCCGAGGGCGCTCCCTCGCCGCAGCCGTTCCGTTTTGTGATTACGGATCGCGAGGGTCATATTGAACCGCTCGAAGTGACGTCCCAGTTCAGTCATCGCTAACGGTGTTCCGTTGCGCACTGCGCCCGGGCGAGAAACAGTAATCGTGCTGCCGGAAATCGCGCGGCACCCCGCGAGCCCCTAGCTTGCGATCACGCAGGAAACGAAGAAGACATCATGAGCAATCTCGTCATTACCCTCGGCGTCGGTACCGCGGCCCTGGCCATCCTGTTCGCGCTGATCTACCGCTTCACGCGGCTCAAGGCCTACAGCACATCGGCTGTGGTCGTCGCCCTCATGCTGTTTGTGTTCATTCCCTACTCGATCCTGACCTGGCAGGGCGCGGATGTCTTCGCCATCCATCTCGCGCTGTACATCATCGTGCCCTACGGGCTGGGGATCGTCTTCACGCAGAAAGAGGCGGAGGCCGAGAGTGGCGGCAAGGCCAAGATTGGCCGGCTGCACTGGGCTCCGCTGGTTCTCGTGGGGTTTTTCACGATCGTCGCGTCCGTCCAGGCCGTCCTGATCACGCTGGCCCATAACGGGATGCCGCAGCAGTTTATCGGTTCCATCCTGCCGGAGCCGGAGAACCGGGCGGAGCAGGTGACCTCGGCATTCCCGGGCACCGTGGCCGGCATGGAGAGCCGCAAGCAGGCCCTGGCCGTACACCGCGTGTCGGAGCTCCAGGCCCAGCGCGAGAAGGGCTGGCAGGTTCGTCAGGGCTGGGTCGAGCGCCCCACCGAGGGCGAGGCCGCCACGCTCCAGGTAGAGGTCCGGGATGCCGATGGCGTCCCGATCAACGACGCCAGCATCCGCGGCATCTTCATGTGGCTCGCCGACGAGCGCCGCGACCAGGGCTTCGAGATGCAGCACATGGGCGAAGGCCTGTACCAGGTCGAGGTCGCACTGCCGGCCCCGGGGCGCTGGGATCTGCGCTTCCAGGTCCAGCGCGATGACCAGCTCCTGGAACAGCAGGCCCGGACCCGCGTGCGCAGCGCCCAGTCCGGCTGACCCCCCGCGCTCCCGCCGTGGCGCTCGCGTCCGACTCGCAGGCCCCGGCAGCGTCCGCGGCCCCGACCCAGTGTTTCCACTGCGGGCTCGCTGTGCCCGCGGGCGCGTACTATCCCGTCACCTTCGAGGGGCGGGAAGAGCCTACCTGCTGCCCCGGCTGCCAGGCCGTGGCCGGGGCGATTATCGAGCGCGGCCTGGGGGCCTATTACCATCACCGCGATGCCCCGCCGGCGGAAAGCGGCAGTCCCCTGATCCCGGACGAGCTGCGCGAGCTGGAACTGTTCGATCATCCCGGCGTGCAGCAGCAGTTCGTCACGCCGGCGGGTGCGGTCGGCGAGCGCCGCGAAGCGGCCCTGATGCTGGAAGGCATCACCTGCGCGGCCTGTGTCTGGCTCAACGAGCGCCATGTCCAGACCCTCCCGGGTGTGGAGAGCTTTCGCGTCAACTATTCCACCCATCGCGCCCAGGTCGTCTGGGACCCCGAACGGATCGCCCTGTCGGATATCCTCAAGGCGATCCGCGACATCGGCTATCACGCCCACCCCTACGACCCCGGCACCCGCGAGCAGGCCATCGCCCGCGAACGCGGGCTGGCCCTGCGCCGGATCGCCGTGGCCGCCCTTGGCATGATGCAGGTGATGATGCTGGCCGTGGCCCTCTGGCTGGGCGCTGAGGACACCGAGCACGAGGACCTGCTGCAGTTCATGCGCTGGGTCGCCGCCGCGCTCACCACGCCAGTGGTGCTCTACTCCGCGATCCCGTTCTACCAGAGCGCCTGGCGCGACCTGCGCCATCGCCAGCTCGGCATGGACGTACCGGTGAGCCTGGCGATCATCGTCACCTACCTCGCCAGCCTCTACGCGGTGATCCTCGGCACCGGTGAACACGTCTACTTCGAATCCGTGGTCATGTTCGTGTTCTTCCTGCTGACCAGTCGCTACCTGGAGCTGATCGCGCGCCAGCGCGCCAGCCATGCCATCGACCGCCTCGACCGACTGGTGCCGGCGATTGCCAACCGCGAGGGCCCCGACGGGCAGATCGAGGCGGTCCCGGTCGGCGAACTGGCCCCCGGCGACCGGGTGCGGGTCCGCCCCGGCGAGACCATCCCGACCGACGGTGTCGTGCGCGCGGGCGAATCCACGGTCAACCGCGCCCTGCTGACCGGCGAGCCGGAGCCCCACCCGGCCCGCCCCGGCGATGCCGTGACCGGGGGCACCGTCAACGTCGACGGCCCTCTGTCCGTCGAGGTCCAGCGCGTCGGCGCGGAGACCACCCTGGCCGCGATCCAGCGCCTGCTCGACCGCGCGCAGACCGAGAAGCCCCGTATGGCTCGGATCGCCGAGGCCGGTACCGGCTGGTTCGTGGGCGCGGTACTGGTGCTTACGGCACTGGCCGGCCTGGTCTGGTACGCCTGGATCGACCCGGCCCGCGCCCTCTGGGTGATGGTCGCGATGCTGGTCGCGACCTGTCCCTGCGCCCTGGCGCTGGCGACCCCGGTCGCGCTGACGGCCACCACCGGCGCACTCTCGCGCATGGGTCTGCTGGTGACCCGCGGCAGTGCCCTGGAGGCCTTGCCGCGGGTCGACATGGTCTGCCTCGACAAGACCGGTACCCTGACCGCCGGCATGCCGCGCCTGGTCGCCCGCGAGGAGCTGCAGCCCGCCCCCGAGGGCGACGACTGGCTGGCGTGGGCGGCGGCGCTGGAGTCCCATTCCGAACACCCCCTGGCCCGGGCCCTGGCCGGGTCGGCGGGGGCCTCCCGCATCCACGCCACCGGGGTCCGGAACCTGCCGGGCCGGGGCCTCGAGGGCCGCATCGAGGGGCGCCGGGTGTCGATTGGCGGGGCCTCCATGCTGCCCTCCGGCGTCGACGCACCGAGTCCGGCCGCACCCGCGGACTATCCGCTGGCCACGCCGGTCTGGCTGGTCGTCGACGATCAGCCCGTCGCGTTGTTCTGGCTGGCCGACACCCCGCGTCCGGAGGTGCGGGATGTGCTCGGTGACCTGCGGGCGCGCGGCCTGCGGGTGGTCCTGCTGACCGGAGACCGCCCCGAGGCCGCCAAGGCGTTTGCCGCGCAGATGGACATCGCCGAGGCCGAGGGGGGGCTGACGCCGGAGGACAAGCTCGCGTACGTGCGGGCGCGCCAGGCCGAGGGCCGGGTGGTGCTGATGGCCGGCGAGGGCATCAACGATGCCCCGGTGCTGGCCGGCGCCGACGTGTCGATGGCGATGGGCGGCGGCACCCAGCTGGCCCAGACCCAGGCCGACCTGGTCCTGCTGTCGGATCGCCTGGACCACTTGCCGCAGGCCCTGGATCAGGCGCGCCACACCCGGCGCGTGATCCGTCAGAACATTGCCTGGGCAATCGGCTACAACGTGGTGGCGCTGCCAGTGGCGGCCGCCGGCCTGCTGACCCCCTGGCTGGCGGCACTGGGCATGTCCCTCAGTTCGCTGCTGGTGGTGGGCAACGCCCTGCGGCTGCGACCGGCGCGGGAGACCGCGGAGCGCAGCCCCATTCGCCCTGCCGAGCCCGTGGCGCCGCCGCGGCCGCCGGTGTAGGTACTGGTTTAAGCGGCTGGTCTGGCTGGGTACACTGGGGGCATGACCATCCTGTACCTCCTGATTCCGCTGGCGATGCTGTTTGCCCTTGTCGTGGGGCTGGTGCTCTTCTGGGCGATCCGTTCCGGCCAGTACGACGATCTCCAGGGCCCGGCGCACCGCATCCTGATGGATGACGACGACCCGCGGATCCCCACCCGTTCGGGAGACGACCCGCCCGGGCGGGACCGCGAGGGCCGTCCGGGCCAAAAGTCCGAGCGCTGACGTCGGTCGAACTTGCGCCGCGTCGCGGTGCCGCTTACCCTTCGCCTATTCTGGTTGGAAAATTCCGAGGATTGCGAGATGCGCGACTGGTTTACCTTTGAGAACTTCCCGCTGACCTTTACGGCAGCCCTGATCATCTGGTCCTGGATCAGCTTCTTCTCGGTGATCCTGTTCGGCTGATCCGGCGCGGAACGGGCCGGCGGGGCCATGTCGCCCGTTCGGCAACCAGAAAGGCCCCGGCTTGTGCCGGGGCCTTTCTGCGTTCGGGGCCGGGATCGCCGGGCCGCAGGCCCGGGTCAGTCGTCGAAGGCGGCGCGGATGCGCTTGATTGCGTTGTTCTCGATCTGGCGGATGCGCTCCGCCGAGACGGCATATTCCGCAGCCAGTTCGTGCAGCGTCGCCTTCTGGTCCGCCATGTAGCGGCGCATCAGGATGTCGCGGGCGCGCTCGTCGAGTTCGCCCAGGGTCTGGCTCAGTCGCTCCTGGTAGTGACGGTCCCAGTCTTCGTCTTCCGTGACGTGCGCCGGGTCGTCGCTCAGGTCCTCCAGGCTCAGGCGTTCGGACGGGGCCTGATAGCCCTGTTCGTCGTCCGCCTCGGGGCCCGGGTCGAAGCTCGCGTCCTGGCTCGACAGGCGGCGCTCCATCTCCCAGACGTCCTTCTCCGACACGCCCAGATCCTGCGCGACGGCGGAGACCTCGGCGTTCGACAGCCAGCCGAGGCGCTGCTTGGCGCTGCGCAGGTTGAAGAACAGCTTGCGCTGCGCCTTGGTCGTCGCCACCTTCACGATGCGCCAGTTGCGCAGGATGAACTCGTGGATCTCGGCGCGGATCCAGTGCACGGCAAAGGACACCAGGCGCACGCCCTGGTTGGGGTCGAAGCGGCGCACGGCCTTCATCAGGCCCACGTTGCCTTCCTGGATCAGGTCACCCAGCGGCAGGCCGTAGCCCTGGTAGCCGCGCGCGACGTGGATCACGAAGCGCAGGTTGTGCAGGATCAGCTGGCGCGCGGCATCCAGATCCTGGCGCTCGTGCAGCGCCACGGCCAGTTCGCGTTCCTGTTCGGCGTCCAGCACATCGATGCGGCCAACGGCCTGCATGTAGTGATCGAGGTCGCCCACCGGTACGGGCATGTCGACGCGCGGGGTGGTCAGGGCCTGGGTCATGCGTGGTGATTCCTCCCGATTCTATGGCTCTAGATTAGCAGTCTGAGGGTGAGAGTGCTAAACCCTGTAAAAGTTCCGGCTGTGTTCTGCCAACGCGAGCGTGTACATTAATCGCGTTTCATTAGGGCGCATCCCGCAGCGCATGACCGCTGCCCAGTCGGGCCCCCAGCCAGCCCAGGAGCAGCCCGGCCAGCAGCAGGGTGAGCAGATGGCTGCCTCCGGGGAGCGCCAGCTGGAACGAAAGGTCGAATGCCGCGGCCGCCTGTTCCAGGGGTGCCCGGCTGAGGCCGATCCCGACCAGCAGCAGGAGGCCGGCGAAGACCCCGCCCCCCAGCCCGGTGATCAGGCCACCGTACAGCGACGGCCGCCGCAGGAAGCGGTGGGTGGCCCCGCTGATGCGCGAGATGGCGATCTCCTCGCGCCGTTCGCGCAGTTCGGAGGCGGTGGCCAGCGCGAGGATCAGGAGGGCCCCCAGACCCAGTAGCGCCCCGACGACCGCCAGGATGCGCAGCCCCAGCTGATGCAGGCTGTTGAGTTGCCGGACCCACTCGTCGTCGCTGACCACTGTGGCGCCCGGTGCCGTGTCGGCGAGCGCCTGGCGCAGGGCCGCGACGGTTTCCGGCTCGGCGGTGGCCGGGAGCACGTCCACGACATCCGGCAGGGGGTTGTCATCCAGCCAGTCCAGCAGGCCCGGGTCGCTCAGGCCCTCGCGGTAGCGTGCCAGGGCCTCTTCGGCGTCGATCCAGGTCCAGCGCTCGATCCGCGCATCGGTCTCCAGGTGGCGTTCGAGCGCCGCCTCCGTGTCCGGCTCCACGGCATCGAGATAGAGGGCGATGCGCGGCTCGTGGTCGACGTGGGCGGACAATGCGCGCGCATTGTCCAGCAGGACCCAGAGGTAGGCGGGCAGGGCGAGGATGAACCCCAGCACGGCGATACTGATCAGGCTCAGGACGGGTGCCTGCAGGCGGCGCTGGAGGCTGCGCCGGGCGGCATCCCGGTGCGCCTCCAGCCAGGCCGGGACGGTGTCCAGGAGGCGGCGTCCGGGTTTCACGTCGCGGACTCCGCGGCGCCGCGCGCCTCGATGCGGCCGTCCTCCAGGTGCAGGACCGGCTTGCCCATGCGCTCCACCAGCCCCAGGTCGTGGCTGGCGATCAACGCGGTCATGCCGACCCGGTTGAAGTCGTCGAACAGCTGCAGGATCTCGCGCGACAGCGCCGGGTCAAGGTTCCCGGTGGGCTCGTCCGCCAGCAGCAGGACCGGGCGGTGGACGATGGCCCGGGCAATCCCGACCCGCTGCTGTTCCCCCGCGGACAGGGTGCGCGGGTTCACCGCCTCCTTGTGCAGCAGACCGACCTTGTCGAGGGCCGCGCGTACGCGCTTGCGCATCTCCGGGCGGCGATAGGCGAGGATCTCCAGCGGCAGGGCGACGTTGTCGAACACCGGACGGTCGAACAGCAGGCGGTGATCCTGGAACACCAGTCCGATACTGCGGCGAAAGCCGGGGATGGCGCGGCTGGAGAGGCGGTCGAGGTCGTGGCCGTTGACGCGGATGCGGCCGCGGGTGGGCCGCTCGAGCCCGGCGATCAGTCGCAGCAGCGTGCTCTTGCCGGCACCGGAGGGCCCGGTGATGAAGGCCATCGCGCCCGCATCCACGCGCAGGCTGACATTGCTGAGCGCCTCTGCCGCGCTGCCGAACCGCTTGGTGACGCGTTGCAGCTGGATCATCCGGAGCGGGTCAGTCGCTGTCGCGGCCGAGCAGGGCGCGAACGAAGGCGCGTGCATCGAAGACCTGCAGGTCCTCGGCCTTCTCTCCGACCCCGATGAAGCGCACCGGCACCCCCAGCTGTTCGGCCAGCGCGAACAGGACGCCGCCCTTGGCGGTCCCGTCCAGCTTGGTCACCACGATCCCGGTCAGGCCCAGCGCCTCGTGGAACTGGCGCGCCTGATTCAGGGCGTTCTGCCCGGTGCCGCCATCCACCACCAGCAGGACCTCGTCCGGGGCGTGTTCGTCCAGCCGCCCCATCACGCGTTTTACCTTGCGCACCTCGTCCATCAGGTTGGTCTGGGTATGCAGGCGCCCGGCGGTGTCCGCGATCATCACATCGATGCCGCGCGCCTGCGCCGCCTGCAGCCCGTCGTAGACCACCGATGCGGAATCGGCCCCGGTGCCCTGGGCGATCACCGGGGCGTTGTTGCGCTCGCCCCAGGTCTGCAGCTGTTCCACCGCCGCGGCGCGGAAGGTGTCGCCGGCCGCCAGCAGCACCGAGCGGCCGTTGGCCTGGAGGTGGTGCGCCAGCTTGCCGATGGTGGTGGTCTTGCCGGCGCCGTTGATGCCGACCACGAGGATCGAGAACGGGCGTTCGGCCTCCGGGATCTCCAGCGGCTGCGAGACCGGCTCGAGGATCTCGATCATGGCCGCCTCGAGGGCGTCCATCAGCGCCTCGGCATCATCCAGCTGGCCGCGTTTTACCTCGCGGGTGATACGATCCATGATCCGCTGGGTCGCATCCAGGCCCACGTCCGCGAGGAGCAGGCGTTCTTCCAGCTCCTCGAACAGTTCGTCGTCGATCTTGCGCCGGAACAGCGACCCCAGATCGCCGCCCAGGGCCTGCCCGGTCTTGGCCAGGCCCTGGCGCAGGCGCTGGAACCAGCCCCCGCGGGCAGGCTTTTCCGGCTCGGCGTTCGCCGTCTCCGGCGGGGCGGCCGTGGAGTCTTCGGACTTCTTCTTGCGGAAACCGAACATGCTCGATGTGGTCAAGTAGAGAGTTCGCCAATGCTAGCACGAGGATTCATGAATCATGCGCGGTAAAAAACTGGTCACAGTGCTCATTACAGCGCTGGTGTGCGCCTGGCCGGCGGTCGGGTCGGCCGCGCCGCCGGAGATCGAATCGGACGTGGTCGAGGCCACGCTGGACAACGGGCTGACGGTGCTGGTGCTGGAGGACCGGCGGGCCCCGGTCGTGGCCAATATGGTCTGGTACCGGGTCGGCTCGGCCGACGAGCACAGCGGTGTGACGGGGATCTCGCACATGCTGGAGCACATGATGTTCCGCGGCTCCGAACGCTACGAGCCGGGCGAATTCTCGCGCATCATCTCGCGCCTGGGCGGACGCGAGAACGCCTTTACCGGTCGTGACTACACCGGCTACTTCCAGGTGATCGGGCGCGATCACTGGGAGACGGTGATGGCGATGGAGGCGGAACGCATGCAGAACCTCAAGCTGCAGGAAGACGAGTTCCGCCCGGAACTGAGCGTGGTCCAGGAGGAGCGCCGCCTGCGGGTGGAGGATCAGCCGAACGCCCTGCTGCGCGAGCAGCTGATGGCCACCGCCTTCTTCAACCACCCCTACGGCAACCCGGTGATCGGCTGGATGAGCGACATCGAGGCCTACACCCTGGAGGATAACCAGGCGTGGTACGACCGCTACTACCACCCCAACAACGCGGTCGTCGTAGTGGTGGGCGATGTCGACGCTGAGCGGGTGATCGACGCCGCCCGCGAGCACTTCGGCGACATCCCCGCCGGGGAGCTGCCGGAGGCGAAGCCGCGCAGCGAGACCCCGCAGAAGGGCGAGCGCCGTATCACGGTGGAGGCCCCGGCCGAACTCCCCTATCTGATGATGGGCTGGAAGACTCCGGTGCTGAACACCGTCGAGGATCCGGTGGATGCCTATGCCCTGATGGTGGCGGCCGGGATCCTCGATTCCGGCGAGGCCTCGCGCTTTGCCCGCGAGATCGTGCGCGGCGAGGAGCTGGCCGGCGCGACGTCGGCCCGCTACAGCCCCTTCAGCCGGCTGGATGACCTGTTCCTGATCGCGGCCGTGCCCACGGCGGATACCGACGTCGACACGCTGGAGGCCGCCCTGCTGGAACAGGTGGAGCGCCTGAAGGACGAGCCGGTCAGCGACAGCGAGCTCGAGCGGGTGCAGGCGCGGGTGATCGCCTCCGAGGTGTACCAGCGCGATTCGGTGCGCTCGCAGGCCTTCCAGCTGGGCATGCTGCAGACCATCGGGGTCGGCTGGCAGGAAGGCGATCGCTTCGTCGAGCGCGTGCGGGCGGTCACCGCCGAGGACGTGCAGCGCGTGGCCCGCGAGTATCTGGTGCCGCAGCGCCGCACGGTCGGGATCCTCGACCCGCAGCCCCTGGATGGCGAAGACCCGCCCGATCCGGGGGCGGCGCAACCCTATGGCGAAACCGCGGGGGGCATGTGATGACGGGAGGCAAGATGATGCGTGCAGGATGGCTGACGGCCTTCGTGTGGCTGCTGGCGCTGGCGCTGCCGGCCCAGGCGGTGGAGATCGAGCAGTGGGAGACCGACGAGGGCCTGCGCGTGCTCTATGTGGCCGCGCCGGACCTGCCGATGGTCGACTTGCGTCTTACGTTCGACGGCGGCGCCTCGCGCGACGGTGACCAGCACGGCCTGGCCTCGCTGACCAGCAGCGCCCTGCGCCACGGCACGGAGGAGATGGATTCGGACGAACTGGCCGAGCGTTTCGAGTCGGTGGGCGCGCAATTCAGCACCGATTCGCTGCGCGACATGGCCATCGTCAGCCTGCGCAGCCTGACCGAGCCGGACTGGATGAATACCGCGGTGGAGACCCTGACCGCCGTGCTGGCCGCGCCGGCCTTCCCCGAGGCCGACTTCGAGCGGGCACGGCGCCAGGCCCTGCAGGGGCTGCAGCGCGAGCGCCAGGACCCGGGCAGCGTCGCCAGCCGGCGCTTCTACGAACTGATGTATGGCGACCACCCGTACGCCAACTGGCCGGGCGGCAAGCGCGAGACCCTGGAGGCCCTGGCGCCGGCGGATGCCCGTGCGTTCTATGAGCGCTTCTACACCACCGGAAACGGTGCCCTGGCGATCACTGGTGGCCTGACGCGCGAGGAGGCTGAGGCGGTGGCCGACCGGATCTCCGCGGCGCTGCCGCAGGGCGCGGCGGCGGAGCCGCTGCCGGCCGTGGAGCCGCGCGACGAGCCGGTGGAGGAGCGTATCGAGTTTCCCTCCGAGCAGGCCCATATCCTGATGGGCGCCCCGGCGCTGCGACGTGGCGACGAGGATCATTACGCCCTGACGCTTGCAAATCACGCCTTCGGGGGCGGCGGCTTTACCTCGCGGCTGTTTCGGGAGATCCGCAGCCAGCGTGGTCTGGCCTATTCCGTGAGCAGTCGCCTGCAGCCGATGGCGGCCGAGGGCCCCTTCCGTATCGGTATGCAGACCGGCGTGGACCAGGCGGACGAGGCGGTGACCGCCCTGCGCGAGGCGCTCGTGCGCTGGCACGCCGACGGGGTCGATGCCGAAGAACTCGAGGCCTCGCGCGAGAACGTGGTCAACAGCTTCCCGCTGTCGCTGGCCTCGAACAGCGATATCGTCGGACTGCTGGGGATGATGGCCTTCTACGACCTGCCGCTGGACTACCTGGAGCGCTACATCGAGCGCATGGAGGCGGTGGAGCTGGATGAACTGAATGCCCGGCTGCGCGAGCGCATCAACCCGGATGCGATGGTCACGGTGATCGTGGGTGGGCAGGAGTAGGCGGGCCCCCGCCGGGCGCCCGGCGCGCATCCGCATCATCGGCGGCGCCTGGCGGCGACGCTGGCTGCCGGTCCCTGCGGTGGGCGGCCTGCGGCCGACTGCCGATGCCCTGCGCGAGACGGTGTTCAACTGGCTGCAGCCCCGGTTGCCGGGCGCACGGGTGCTGGATCTGTTCGCCGGAACCGGGGCGCTGGGGCTGGAGGCGGCCTCGCGCGGGGCCCATGCGGTGCTCCTGGTCGAGCGCGATGCGCGCGCCGCGGCCCAGCTCCAGGCCAACTGCGAGACCCTGGGCGCCGGGCAGGTCAGCGTGCGTCGGGATGACGCCCGGCGCCTGCTGGCCGGCCCACCCCCCGAGGGCCTTGCCTACGATCTCGTGCTGGTGGACCCGCCGTTCGGGCAGGGGCATGTCCCTCCGGTGCTGGAGGGCCTGCTCGCGCAGGGCTGGCTGCACGCCGACAGCCGGGTTTATGTGGAGATCGAGTCCGAGGCGGATCTCGCCTTTCTCGCCGCGGGGGGCTGGCAGATCGAGCGCGAGCGCCAGGGCGGGCAGGCTCGGGCCCTGCTGCTGGCCCGGAACTCGACCCGCACCGAGGCGTGAGGCCGCGCGGGCCGTGACGCCTGTCGCGGTTTTGCAGTGCGGCGAGTCTTTCGCTACGGTGATGCTGTCCCACCTACCGCGACAACGCCCATCGGGCGCCTCCCCGCGCGGCTTCCGGAAAACTCCGGAACCGGACCGCTCGGTCTTGCGCTTGCCACAGGAAAAAAAGGGGAAACCGAATGGATGAGCAGTCCACCCCCGGTCTGACGCAAACCCGCCTCGGCGGCTTTGGCGTGATCTGCAGCCCGGTCTTCTATACCGCCAGCCTGATAATCGCAGCCTTCGTGGCTTTCGGGGCCATCTTCCCGGATCGTGCCGAGGCGATCTTCGAGCAGCTCCAAAGTGGCATCGGGCAGTATCTCGGCTGGTATTACATGCTGGTCGTGACGGTATTCCTGGTCTTTTCCCTGTATCTGATGTTCAGCCGCTACGGCGGCGTGCGCCTGGGCGACCAGTTCGAGACCCCGCGTTTCAGCTACGCCGCGTGGTTCGCGATGCTGTTCTCCGCGGGCATGGGGATCGGGCTGCTGTTCTGGAGCATCGCCGAGCCGATGTTCCACTACCTCAGCCCGCCGCATGCGGAGGGCGAGAGTGCCGAGGCGGCCACCGAGGCCATGCGCTACACCTTCTTCCACTGGGGCCTGCACGCCTGGGCGATCTACATCGTCGTTGGCCTGTCGCTGGCGTACTACGCCTACCGCCACAACCTCCCGCTGCTGATCCGCTCGTCGCTGTACCCGTTCATCGGTGATCGGATCTATGGTCCGTGGGGGCACCTCGTCGACGTAGTGGCGCTGTTTGGCACCATGTTCGGGGTGGCGACCTCGCTGGGCCTTGGCGTCATGCAGATCAACTCGGGCCTGAACTTCGTGTTCGGGATCGAGGAATCCACCTTCATGCAGATCGTCCTGGTCGCGATCATCACCCTGATTGCCGTCGTCTCGGTGGCGCTGGGTGTGGACAAGGGCATCAAGCGCCTGTCCAACTTCAATATTGGCCTGGCGGCGATCCTGATCGCCCTGCTGCTGGTGATGGGGCCGACCCTGTTCATCCTGCGTCTGCTGGTGGAAAGCACCGGCGTCTATGTGCAGTCCCTGCCCGAGATGAGCCTGTGGGCCGACACCATCGAGGACTCCGGCTGGGCCACCTCCTGGACCATCTTCTACTGGGGCTGGTGGATCTCCTGGGCCCCGTACGTCGGTATGTTCATCGCGCGGGTCTCGCGCGGGCGCACCATTCGCGAGTTCGTCGCCGGGGTGCTGCTGGCCCCGACCGCCGCTGCCTTCGTCTGGCTGGCCGTGTTCGGGGGTACCGCGATGAGCTACGAGCTCGACGGCGTTGCGGACCTGGCCGGCGCCGTTTCGGAAAACGTGTCCACCGCGCTGTTTGTCACCCTCCAGGCCCTGCCGCTCTTCGACTGGCTGGCCGTGGCGGTGATGGCGGCGGCGACGCTGCTGATCGTGACGTTCTTCGTGACCTCCTCGGACTCCGGTTCGCTGGTCATCGACACCCTGGCCTCCGGCGACGTGCGTAACCCGACCGTCACCCAGCGCGTGTACTGGGCCATCCTCGAAGGGGTGGTCGCCTCCATCCTGCTGCTGGCGGGCGGACTGGCCGCGCTGCAGGCGGCCGCGATCAGTGTCGGTCTGCCGTTCTCGGTCATCATGTTGATCATGGTGATCGGCCTGTGGCGAAGCTTGCACCAGACCGAGGCGGTCACGCCGAGCAAGTACCAGAAGGAGGCCCCGCCGCCGCATACCCTGCTCGGGTATACGGATGATCTGGACGACAAGATCAAGTAGGGGGTCAGCATGACTGCGTCCCGAGTGGCGCTGCTGGGATGCGGGCTCATGGGGCAACCCATGGGCCTGCGTCTTTTGCAGGCCGGATTTCCCGTGGTGGCCTACAACCGCACGGTCGCTCGCGCGAGCGATCTGGCGGCCGAGGGGGTCACCGTCCACAACGCCCCCGCCGCGGCCGTCGCGGAGGCCGATGTGCTGGTGCTGATGCTCAGCGATGCCGGCGCCATTGGCGCGGTGCTCGACGAGCTGCCGGACGGGGCGCTGGACGGGCGCTGCGTGATCCAGATGGCGACCATCCTGCCGGCCGAGAGCCGGGCCCTGGCACAGCGGGTCCGCGCCGCCGGGGCCTGCTACCTGGAGGCCCCGGTGCTGGGCTCCATCCCGGAGGCGCGCGATGGACGGCTGCTGATCATGGCGGGTGCCGACCGCGAGGCGGACTTTGTCCGGGCGCGGCCGGTGCTGGCGGCCCTGGGCGAGACGCCCCGGCACGTCGGCGCCGTGGGGCAGGGGGCGGCTCTGAAGCTCGCCTTCAACCAGCTGATTGCGAGCCTGACCGCTGCGTTTTCCCTCAGCCTGGGGCTGGTGCGGCGCGAGGGCGTGGAGGTGGATACCTTCATGGACATCCTGCGTGACAGCGCCCTGTACGCCCCGACCTTCGACAAGAAGCTGGGCAAGATGGTCTCCGGCGACTTCGGCACGGCCAATTTTCCGGTCAAGCACTTGCTGAAGGATGTGCGCCTGACCGAGCAGGCGGTCGAGGATGCCCATCTGGTGGGCCCATGGTTGCCGTTGCTGGCGGATCTGCTGGATCGGGCGCAGGCCCAGGGCCTGGCGGACGCGGATTACTCTGCCATCTACACGGCGATTGTCCCGGACTCGCCAGGGCGATGAGGGCGGACCGCGGCTTTATGCACAGCCGTCTCCGCAGTCCGAGCGGGTACGCCTGTGTCCGTCAGGGACGCCGGGTCGTGGTGGTTTTCGGAGAGTAAAACAATTGAGATCAAGGTGTTGCGGGGGTTTTTTGTCTCATCGGTGGCGGCGCCCCTTGACGTCCCGCGAGCGTCTCGTTCCGGGGGCGACAATTCGTCCACAAAGTTATCCACAGGTTGTTCGGTGGGCAAAACCACGTGGCCATTCAGGGGTTTGCCGCCTGGATTTCAAATGCCCTGCCCAAATGGCACCGTAAACCGGTCTTGCGCTGAAGGCCCGGAGCCGGCTATCCTATTGGACTTTTCGCCAGAACCTGCGTGAGCCGACCATGAAAGCCGACATCCATCCGAACTACCACAACGTCAAGGTTATCTGCAGCTGCGGTACGCAGTTCGAGACCCGCTCCACTCTCGCCTCCGGCGACGAGATGCATGTGGACGTGTGCTCGCAGTGCCACCCGTTCTACACCGGCAAGCAGAAGATCGTTGATACCGCCGGCCAGGTCGACAAGTTCAACCGCCGCTTCGCATTCTGAAGCCGCGGCGCGCCGTCAGGCGCGCAACGCGACCGGGTGCGTGACCGCGATGGCGGGCCGTGTCCGAACCGACGAGGGCGTCCTGCGGGGCGCCCTCGTCTGCGTTGTGGGGGCCGTGCTCCTGCTGCTGGCTGGAATGGCTGCGGCGGAGTGCCGGCTGGCGGATCAGGACCCGCGCGGGTTGCAGGAGGTCGAGGTCGAGCGTGTCGTGGGGTTCGACCGGTTGCACCTGGCCGATGGGCGGACGATCCGCCTGATCGGTCTGGCCCCGGCCGCCCCGTTGCCGGAGGTCTTGACTCCGCTGCGCGATCTGCGCCTGCATGAGGGAATACGTGAAGCCCTTGAAATCCGCCTGGCTGCGGCGGGGCAGCGCCTGACGCTGCGCCCCGCGGACCCCGCGCGGGATCCGGGAGGTACCCCGCGCATGCATGCCTGGAGTGAAGATGGCGCCTTGCTGGCGGCGGATCTGATCGCGGCGGGCGCGGCGATGCCGCGGCCGGGGCCGCGACCGGTGCCGCTGGATGCCTGCCTGTACGCGGCCGAGGCCGAGGCGCGAGCCGCAGAACGGGGGCTGTGGCTGGAGCGCCCGGCGGCCATGCCCGCCCGGGTACTGGATCCGCTGGATGGCGCGCTGCGTCAGGGCCGGCTGCGGGTGATGGCCGAGGTGACTGCGGTGCGCGCGACCGGGCGCCACTGGGTACTGGTGCTGGAGGGCCCCCTGGATTTGCTGATCCGCGGGGATGACCGCGATCATTGGCCCGAGCTGGATCCCGAATCCTTGATCGGTGAGGCGGTGGTCGCGCGCGGTCAGGTGTATCCTTGGAGAGACCGACTCCGGATGCGCATTCGGCATCCGCTCGATCTCGAGGTAGAGGACTAGCGAGGTGCTGGAATAATGCGTGCGTTTCCCAAGTCGTGGCGGCCGGTCCGCGGTCGCCTGGGCTCTCTGCTCCTGGCGGTGCTGGTTGCCGGTGGCCTTGCGGTGGCGATCCCCGGGTGCACCACCAACCCGGTGACCGGTCGCTCGCAGCTGATGCTGGTCTCCGAGAGCCAGGCCATCAGTGCCTCGCGTACCGCCTACGTGGAGATGCTGGCACCGGCACGGGAGGAAGGCCGGATCAATGCCGACCCCGAGATGACCGCGCGAGTGCATGGCATTACCGAAAAGGTCGTCGCCCAGGCCGTGAAGTACCGCTCCGAGACCGCGGACTGGGACTGGGAGATCGTGGTCATCGAGGCCCCGGACACCATCAACGCGTTCGCCATGGCGGGCGGCAAGATGGCGATCTACTCGGGCATCATCGAGCAGCTGGAGCTGACCGACGACGAACTGGCCCAGATCATCGGGCACGAGATCGCCCATGCGCTGTCGGCCCACACCGCGGAGAAGATGTCGGTGGCGCTGGCCAGCAACATGGCGGTTGCCGGCTACGCCATGACGGGGGATCGTTCGCAGATTGCCCTGACCGGGGCGGCGCTGGGCGCGGCACTGGCGGTCCAGCTGCCGCACAGTCGCGCGATGGAGGCCGAGGCCGACGAGATCGGTATGGAGCTGGCGGCCCGCGCGGGTTATAACCCCGACGCCGCGGCGAGCCTGTGGCGCAAGATGGCGGCCCAGTCCAACGGGCGCCACCCGGTCTTCCTCAGTACCCACCCGGCGCCGGAATCGCGCCAGCGTGACCTCACCCGGATGGCCGATCGCTTCCGGCCACTGTACGAAGAGGCGCGCAACAGCCGCGTCCCCACGCACCCGGTCAACTGAAGGATCTCTCCCGTCGCCCGGACTCGCGCCGGGCGGCACGCCGTTTATTTGTTCCCGATCGAAAAAAGGCCCCGCTACACCATGTCCAAGGATTTCAATCAGCGCGCGCTGGAGTACCACGAGCAGCAGCCGGCCGGAAAACTGGCCATCCAGGTCACCAAGCCCACGGCGACCCAGGACGACCTCTCCCTGGCCTACTCGCCGGGTGTCGCCGCGCCGGTGCGCGCGATCGCCGAGGATCCGGAGCTGGCCTATCGCTATACCGGCAAGGGCAATCTGGTCGCGGTGATCACCGACGGGACCGCCGTGCTGGGGCTGGGTAACGTCGGTGCCCTGGCCTCCAAGCCGGTGATGGAGGGCAAGGGCGTGCTGTTCAAGACCTTCGCCAATATCGACGTCTTCGATATCGAGGTGGACGCCCCGCAGCCGGAGGACTTCATCAACACCGTCGCGCGCATCGCCGGCGGGTTCGGCGGCATCAACCTCGAGGATATCGCGGCGCCGCACTGCTTCGAGATCGAGCGTCGCCTGTCCGAGCGCCTGGACATCCCGGTCTTCCACGATGATCAGCACGGCACTGCGATCATCACCGCGGCCGGCCTGGTCAACGCGCTGGAGATCCAGGGCAAGAAGCTCAGTGAGGCGAAGATCGTCTGCGTCGGCGCGGGCGCCGCCGGGATCGCCTCCATGCAGTTGCTGGTCCGCCTGGGCGCGGCCAAGAAGAACCTGTACATGGTGGATCGCAAGGGCGTGATCCACAGCCAGCGCGACGACCTGAACGAGTACAAGCAGATCTTCGCGGTGGACACCGAGGCGCGCAGCCTGGCGGATGCCTGCCGTGACGCCGATGTCTTCATCGGCCTGTCCGGTCCGGACCTGCTGACCCCGGAGATGCTGCGGTCCATGGCGCCGAAGCCGGTGGTCTTCGCGCTGTCCAACCCGGACCCGGAGATCCGCCCGGAGCTTGCGCACGAGACCCGTGACGACCTGATCATGGCCACCGGGCGCTCGGACTACCCGAATCAGGTGAACAACGTGCTCGGCTTCCCGTTCATCTTCCGCGGCGCGCTGGATGTGCGCGCGCGGACCATCAACGACGAGATGCTGGTCGCGGCGGTCCACGCGCTCGCCGGGCTGGCCCGCGAGCCGGTACCGCAGTCCGTGCTGGATGCCTACGGGCGGGATGCGCTCGAGTTCGGCCCGCACTACATCCTGCCGACCCCGTTCGATCCGCGCCTGATCGATACCGTGCCACAGGCGATCAGTCAGGCTGCCCGCGACAGCGGGGTCGCCCGCTTGTAGCCCGCCCCAACCGCAGAGGAGGAGCAGCGCATGCAGAAGATCGCCATCGTCGGCGCCGGGCGCGTCGGTGAATCCACCGCCCAGTTCCTTGCGCGGCGTGATGTCGCCCGCGAGATCGCGTTGCTGGATGTGCGCGAGGGCGCGGCGGCCGGTGCTGCCCTGGATATCCAGGAGACCGCCCCGCTGCTGCGCTTCGACACCCGGCTGAGCGGCAGCCACGAGCCCTCGGTGATCGCCGGTGCCGAACTGGTGATCATCACGGCCGGGTTGCCGCGCAAGCCCGGCATGTCGCGCTCCGACGTGCTGGACAAGAACGTCGAGATCCTCGACCTGATCCTGCAGGACATCCTGGTCCATGCCCCGCAGAGCCGCATCCTGGTGGTCTCCAACCCGGTGGACGTGCTGACCTACCGCGCCTGGCAGAAGACCGGCTGGAGCCGCGACCGGATATTCGGCCAGGCCGGGGTGCTGGATACCTCGCGCATGGCCGCCTTCATTGCGCTGGAGACCGGGTTGTCCACCCACGACATCCAGGCGCTGGTACTGGGCGGCCATGGCGATGCGATGGTCCCGATGCTGCGCTATTCCTCGGTCAACGGGGTGCCGCTGCATCACTTCATGGATCAGGCCGCGCTGGACAACATCGTCGAGCGCACCCGCCACGGCGGGGCCGAGATCCTCGCCCTGAAACAGACCTCCAGCGCCTACGGCGCCCCGGCCGCGGCCATCGCCGAGATGGTCGAAGCGATCGCCCTGGATCGGCGCCGGGTGCTGCCCACGGTTGCGCTGCTGGACGGCGAATACGGCGAGCGCGATGTCGCCATGGGCGTACCCTGTATCCTCGGTCAGGGCGGCATGGAACGCGCCATCGAGCTGGATCTGAACGCCGAGGAGCGCGCCGCCTTCGACCAGTCGATCGCCGGGGTGCGGAAGGACCTTGAACGCCTCGCCTGAATCCGCGCCGCTCCCGGATGCGCCACGGCCGACCCTGACGCTGATCGACAGCAGCATCTTCGTCTTCCGTGCCTGGTTCGCGCGCGGCCTGGATCCCGACCCGCAGGGCCGCCCGGGCGGCGCGCTGCACGGCCTGGTCCATTCGCTCTGTCAGTGGTTGCCGGCCTGTGCGCCGGGGCCCGTGGCGTTCTGCCTCGATACCGGGCTGCGCCAGGGGTTTCGTCACCGCCTCGACCCGGCCTACAAGGCCCACCGCCCGCCGGCACCGCCGGAGCTGCGCGAGCAGTTCGAACGGATCCGCGAGCTTCTGGGAAGGCTCGGTTTTACGACTCTGGCCGACCCGGAATACGAGGCCGATGACCTGATCGCCAGTCTGGCCCGCTCCGGCCGCGCGGCCGGGTATCGCATCGACGTGAAGAGTGCCGACAAGGATCTGACCCAGGTCATTCTGGGTGATGCGGACCGGCTGCATGACCCGGAGCGCGGCACTGACCTGGATCGCCGCGCGATCGAGAAGCGCTTCCGCATTCGGCCGGAACAGGTCGCGGACATGCTGGCGCTGGCCGGGGACGCCAGCGACAACATTCCGGGGATCGATGGGGTCGGCCCGAAGAGCGCCGCGCGCATCCTGCGCCGGCTGCGCGACCTCGACACCGTGCTGGCGGACCCGGCAGCGGTTGCCCGCTGCAATATCCGCCGCGCCCCGGCGGTCGCCGCGGCCATCGCCGGGGCGGCCGATCGCCTGCGCCGTGCGCGCCGGCTGACGGGTCTCGCCGACCGGATCCCGGGGCTGCCGGCAGTCAACCAGATGCTGCCCCGGGGCCCCGACCCGGATGCAGCGGTCTGGCTCCGGGATCTGGGGGTGGCCCCGACCTATCATGCACCTCTGCTGGCCGCCGCCAATGCCTGGGCCGGCGCCGATACGAGACAGACCGCATGACCGCAAGCCGCATATTCCCCGCGATCCTGATCCTGATGGCGTTGTTGCTGCCGGCCGCTGCGCAGGCCCACCCGCATGCGTGGATCGACCTGCGCGTCAGCTTCGAGCGCGACGCCACGGGGCAGATCACCCACATGCTCCACCACTGGCGCTTCGATCCGACCTACGGGCAATACCTCTACGACGATGCCCAGGAGCATCAGCCGGGGGATACCCCGGAGGCGCGTCTGCAGGGGCTGGCCCGCGAGATCCTGGACAACCTCGACGAGTACCGCTGGTACAGCCATCTGCAGGTGGCGGACGACGCGATCGGCATCGCCGCCGCCGCGGAACCGCGCATGGCGATGGAGGACGGGCTGCTGCACTTCCGCTTCCGGCTGGAGCTGGAGACCCCCGTGGATCCCGCCGTCGCGCCGCTGGAGTACAAGGTCTACGACCCGACGTATTTCATCGAGATCCTGCACCAGGAGCCGCACGGCACGCGCATTGTCGATGCCTCCGGGCTGGTGGATGCGACCTGCCAGGTCCGGCTCGAGCGTCCGCGCCCGGATCCGGCCATGGTGGCGCGCGCGATGGCGCTGGACTACGGCGCCAGCGTCGATTACGACCTCGGTCGCTACTTCGCCGAGCGCGTCACCCTGCGCTGCGACTGACGCGCCGTTCATGGCCCGGATTGTCCTGTTCCACAAGCCCTGGGGTGTGCTGCCGCAGTTCACCGACCCTGAGGGGCGGCCGACGCTGGCCGACTACATCGAAATCCCCGGCGTCTACCCGGCCGGACGCCTGGATCGCGACAGCGAGGGCCTGATGGTCCTGACCGACGACGGCCGCCTGAATGCCCGCCTGACTCAGCCACGCCACAAGACCAGCAAGACCTACTGGGTCCAGGTCGAGGGCGAGCCCGACGATGCCGCGCTCGCTGCCCTGCGCGAGGGCATCGAGCTGAAGGATGGCCTCACGCGCCCGGCGAAGGTGGAGCGCATGGATCCACCGGATCTTCCGGAGCGTGATCCGCCGGTGCGTTTCCGCCGCCATATCCCGACCCGCTGGCTGGCCATCACCCTGCGCGAGGGGCGCAATCGCCAGGTGCGCCGGATGACCGCAGCAGTGGGTCACCCGACCCTGCGTCTGGTGCGCTACCGGGTCGGATCGTGGGCCCTCGACGGCCTGGCGCGCGGCGAGGTTCGCGTGCTGGATTCCTGATCCAGAGCCGCTTCTTGCCGGATCTGCCGCCATGCCCCCGCGAAACCGCCCGGAAGCCGTTGCAAGCGCCCCGGGGCTGGCCGATGATGAACAACCATTGAAGCGAGGGCAGGGCATGCGCCTTTCCAGGAACGTAATCGTCGGGCTCGCCGGCCTGTTGCTGGCTCTGGCCGCGTCGCTGCCGGCGGCGGCCGCGGAGGACGACCGCTACGTCTTCGAGCGCAGCCTGTTCCTGCTGGCGGAGCGGGCGCTGAACCGGGGCGACATGACCGCCTACCGCGCCGCGCGCAGCACCCTGACCGGCTATCCGCTGACCCCCTATCTGGATTACCGCGAACTCGCGCGCAATCTCGGTCGCGCCGAACCCGACGCCGTGCGCGACTTCGTGCGCGAACATGACGACACCCCGCTGGCCGCGCGGCTGCGCAGTAGTTACCTGACGCACCTCGCGCGCGAGGAGCAGTGGGAGGACTACCTTGAGTTTGTCGCGGCCACCGGGGCGAAGCCGTCGCTGTCGGTCGAGCAGGACTGCTATCGGCGCCAGGCGCTCTTGAAGGCCGGCGACCGCGATGCCGCGCTGGAAGACATGGAGTCCATCTGGCTGCACGGACAATCCCGTCCGTCCGCCTGCGACCCCGTGCTGGCCGCCTGGCGCGACGCCGACGGTCTGACCGGCGAGCTTGCCTGGGAGCGTTTCGAGCTTGCCGTAAAGGCTGGCCAGACCGGTCTTGCCCGTTATCTGCGGCGCTATCTGGCGGATGCCGATCGCCGCTGGGCGGAACGCTGGCTGGACCTGGCCAGCCGCCCCGCGCGGGTGGTGGAGGTCGACTTCCAGGCCGACGATCACCGCTCGGCCGAGGCGCTGCTGGAGCGGGCCTTTACCCGCTGGGTCCGACAGGATCTGGACGCCGCGCTGGAAGGTTGGGAGGCGTCCGGGGACGCGCTCGGGCTGTCGACCGAGGCCGCCGGGCGCGTGCAGCACGCACTTGCCCTGCGTCTGGCCCTGCGCTATCGCCCCGAGGCCCTGGACTTCATGGCCCGCCTGGAACCCGAGGTGTTCGATACTCAGTTGCGCCAGTGGCAGGTGCGGGCGGCCCTGTACGAGCGCGACTGGGCGACGGTGATGGATGCGATCCGCGCCATGGATCGCGACGTGCGTGACGAGGCGGCGTGGCAGTACTGGTACGCCCGGGCGCTGGAGCAGACCGAGTCGCTGGAGGCTGCCCGGCGCTTCTACGAGCGCGCCGCCCGCGAGCGCAACTTCCACGGCTTCCTGGCCGCTGACCGGCTGGGCCAGCCCTACCGTATCGGGCATGAGCCCCTGGTGCTGGACGACGGGCGCCGGGCGGCCATGCGTGAGCATGCCGGCATGCAGCGCATGCGCGAGCTGGTTCGCCTGGATCGCTACGCCGAGGCCCGCCGCGAGTGGACCCATGCGATCGCGGGCTGGGATACGCCGGAACTGGAGTCGGCGGCGCGCACCTTCGCCGACTGGGGCTGGCATGACCGCGCCATCTTCACCGCTGCGCGGGCGCGTAACTGGGACGATATCGAGCTGCGTTTTCCGCTGGCCTTTGACGACCTCATCGTGACCGGGGCCCGCGAACAGGCCATCGACCCGGCCTGGGCCATGGCCATCGCGCGCCAGGAGAGCGCGTTCCTGCATGACGTGCGTTCCGGGGCCGGCGCGCTGGGGATCATGCAGGTGATGCCGGCGACCGGACGCTCGATCGCCTCGGCGGCCGGGGTACGGGTGAACTCCGACTGGGACATCCTCGACCCGGCGACCAACGCCCGGCTCGGGACCTACTACCTGCGGCGCAACCTCGACCGCTTTGGCGGTCACAGCCTGCTGTCCACCGCGGCCTACAACGCGGGGGCCCACCGCGTGCGCTCCTGGCTGCCGGAGGATCGGGCGATGGACCCGGATATCTGGGCCGAACTGATCCCGTTCTCCGAGACTCGCGATTACATTCGCCGGGTGTTTGCCTACCGTATCCTGTACGCGGTGCGCCTGGGGCAGGAGCCGCCGTCGCTGTCCACGCTGCTGTATCCGGTCACGCCGCAGGACCGCCTGGCCGCCAGCCGCGAACGCCACCTGGCCGCCCTGCCGGGCGATGCGGGCATCACCCTCAGTCGGGCCTTCTGCGACGCCCCGGGCTACACCGACAACGCTTGCTAGGGCGTTTGTTCACCACGAAGCTCACGAAGGCACGAAGAAGGGCCAGGTCAAAAGCGGTTTACAGGAAGACGGGAAGGTAAGAAGGGTTCTTGGTGGGAGACGCCCGGGGAGGGCGCTCACGGTGAAGGCCATTGTGTCGCACCCGGGGCCCGCCTGGCCCTGGCCATCACCACCCGGCCTCGGGCCATCCATCCATTTTCCTTCTGACCTTCGGTCCTTCCTGTGAATCGCCCTTGACCTTCTTCGTGCCTTCGTGCGCTTCGTGGTGAAGAACAGGGTGCTGGAACTAGCCGCGGATGATGTCCTCGCGCATGCGGCTGGCGATGCCGTCGGCCAGTTGCTGCCATTCGGCCGCCAGCGGGGCCTCCAGGTGTTCTTCGGTGGTGGCTTTGAAGTGGCGCATCCAGATGGCCAGGTCGGCCTCGGTCAGGTTCAGCGGCGCGTGCTTGCCGACCATGTCGATGGTCGGCGGCTGTTCCAGGCGCCCGCCCAGGTTCTGGTACCAGAAATCGGCGATCCGGTTCACGTGATCCGGGAAGTCCTGAATGCGCTCGAAGTGATGACCGATCTCGGGGTCGGCCGAGAGGCGGCGGTAGAAGTCGTCGATCACCGCGCGGATGCGCTCGGCGCCGATCTTGTCGCACAGGGGTTCGAGCTTGCGAAAGGCCATGGGGGTCTCCTGACGAATCCTGCGTCAGCCGGTACCCTGCACACAGCAGAGCAACCCGGATGCCGAGGATGAACCGATTCGATTCAGCGGGCCCCGATGCCGTGACGGCGGCGGTGGCCCAGTGCATTGCCGACCATACCGGAACGCCGTTCGAGCCGACAGGAAGCCAGGCCTGTTCCGGGGGCTCCATCAACCAGGCGCAGCGCCTGACCGGGACCGACGGGCGTCGCTTCTTCGTCAAGCTGAGCGGGGGCGATGGCGCCGCGATGTTCGCCGCCGAGGCGCGCGGCCTGGAAGAACTCGCGCGCTGCGAACGGCTGAAGATCCCCGAGGTGGTGGGGACTGGCTCCGCCGGCAGTACCCACTTCCTGGTGATGGAGGATCTCGCGCTGGGCGGGCGTCGCGACGGTGTGGCCCTGGGGCACGGGATCGCCGACATGCACCGGAAGACCCGGACGCGCTTCGGGCTGGATCACGACAACTTCATCGGCAGCACCCCGCAGTCGAATACCGAGCACGACGACTGGGTCTCGTTCTATCGCGACGAGCGCCTGGGCTTCCAGCGCCGGCTGGCGCGCGAGCGCGGGGCCTCGCGCTCGTTGCTGGGAGCGCTGGAGGAGCTGGAGGCCTCCCTGGACGGCTTCTTTGTCGACTACCGCCCCGAGCCATCGCTGCTGCACGGCGACCTGTGGAGCGGCAACTGGGGATTCCTGGCGGACGGGCGCGCGACGATCTTTGATCCGGCGGTGTACTACGGCGACCGCGAGGCCGATCTGGCAATGATGGAGCTGTTCGGCTACCCCGGGCAGGACTTCGTGGCGGCGTACGAGGAGATCCTGCCCATCGACCCGGGCTATGGCGTGCGCCGTACGCTCTACAACCTTTACCACATCCTCAACCACGACCACCTGTTCGGCGGCGGCTACGGCGCCCAGGCCGAGCGCATGATCCGCCAGCTCCTCGCCGAACTGCGCTGACGGCCCACGTCGAGACTTTGAAAGGCAAGGGCGGTTTTACCACGAAGCTCACGAAGTCACGAAGAAGGTCAAGGGCGGGTTTACAGGAAGAAGGGAAGTCAGGAAGAGGTCTTGTGGGGCGGCTGCGGGGCGCGGCCCCGCGCTTTTGCCTTTGCGGTCGCGGCTGGCGCCGGCCTCAGCCCCCAACCCATTTTCCTCCTTCCGAACTTCCTGTGAATCGCTCTTGACCTGGCCCTTCTTCGTGCCTTCGTGCGCTTCGTGGTGAACTAGGGAGACGCTGACTTAATCGCACGTCCGCGTTGGTGCCCCCTGTTTTCCGAGACAAGGCGCGTCGTGCAGCGGGTAGTGGTTCTACCCGCAAGCGGCGCAACGCAGGATCGGGCCATATTCATTCAGAATCGGGGGGCACCAACCCCACAAGCGATTGAGAGCAGGGGCTCGGCCGCCCGTTGTTGATCAAAAACGGGCGCGGGAACGGCGTTGCGGTTCCCTTGTGCAGAATGACTGCACGGCGGTCACCGCGCCTTGTTCGCACGCAAAAGCGACTCGAGCGCGGACGTGCGATTAAATCAGCGTCTCCCTGGGGTTTCAGCGGCCGAGTTCGCGGGAGCGGTCGGCGGCCGCGGTCATTGCGCGGCGCATCAGGTCGCGCAGGTCGCCGTCCTCCAGTACCTGCAGGGCGCGTTCGGTGGTGCCCCCGGGGGAGGTCACGCGGTGGCGCAGTTCGGCAGCGCTCTCGTCGCTCTCGGTGGCCAGGCGGGTGGCGCCGGCGAGGGTCCCCAGGGTCAGCTCCAGCGCGGTATCGGCCGGCAGGCCCAGCGACTGCGCCGCCTCCTGCATGGCCTCGATCATCAGGAACACGTAGGCAGGCCCGCTGCCGGAGGTGGCGGTCACCGCGTGCATCTGCTCCTCGTCCTCGACCCAGATCGCGCGTCCGACCGCTTCCAGTAGCTGGGTCGCGGTGGTGTGGTCCGCGGGGCCGGCGGTGGGGGCGGCGTACAGCCCGGTGACCCCGGCGCCCACCAGGGCCGGGGTGTTCGGCATCGCCCGGACCAGGCGCGTGGCGTCGCCCAGCCAGCCGGCCAGCTGGGCCGTGGTGATGCCGGCGGCCACGGAGATCACCAGGGGCTCGCCGCGGGACACCGCCTCGCGCAGGGTCGGGGCCAGATCCGGCAGGGTCTGCGGCTTGACGGCGAGGACCAGGGTGGCGGCTTCGGCGGACAGTTCCGTGGCCTCGGCGCTGGCCAGACCCGGGTAGCGGGCCTGCAGGTCGCGCACGCGCTCGGCGCTCTTGTCGGCGATCGCGATGCGTTCGGCGGCGTGGCCGGACTGGACCAGCCCCTGGATCAGGGCCTCGCCCATGTTGCCGGCCCCGATGAAGCCGACCTCGAAGCGGTGTTCCGTCATGCAGACTCCTTATTTGGGTGGACGCGGGCCGAACAGGGCGGTGCCGACCCGCACCAGGGTGGCGCCTTCGAGGATCGCGGCCTCGAGATCGCCGGACATGCCCATTGACAGGGTGTCGAGTGTATGCCCCTGGCTGTGCAGGGTATCGCGCAGGTCGCGCAGGCGCGCAAAGGGTTCCCGCTGGCGCCGCGGGTCGTCCTCGGCGGCGGGGATGGTCATCAGGCCGCGCAGTTCCAGGCCCGGCAGGTCACGCACGGCATTGGCCAGGGTGGCGGCCTCGGCGGGCGCCACGCCGGCCTTCTGCGGTTCCTCGCTGATGTTGACCTGCAGACAGACCTGCAGCGGCGGCAGGCCTGCCGGGCGCTGGTCCGA
This sequence comes from Thioalkalivibrio sp. ALE17, assembly GCF_000425605.1. NCBI lineage: Bacteria > Pseudomonadati > Pseudomonadota > Gammaproteobacteria > Chromatiales > Ectothiorhodospiraceae > Thioalkalivibrio > Thioalkalivibrio sp. ALE17. Next base: position 226,679 of record NZ_KE384404.1, on the reverse strand, counting down.
GAGGCGTCGCGCGATGCGTTCGCGATCGACGGTATGCACCCAGGCCGCCCGCTCGGCCACCGCGCGGGTCTTGTTGCTCTGCAGTGCGCCGATAAAGTGCCACTCGAGTCCGAGCGGCGCGGGGGGTGCCTCCAGGGCGTCGTACTTGTCCACCAGTTCGGGCACGTAGTTCTCGCCGAACGCGGACTGGCCGCAGGCGTGCAGGGCGCGGATCTCGTCCGCGTCGCGCGTCTTGCTGACGGCCAGCAGCCGGACCGTATCCGGGTCGCGTCCGGCCTCGCGGCAGGCGGCGTCGATACGGGTCCGAACGGCGCTCAGGGCATGGTCTGGTGTGGTCATTTCCCTATGATATAGTCCGGAAGAACACAAGGTCACCGCGGATTTTTACGCGGCCCTTCATCAAGCGACAGGGCGTGGTGGTTGCGGCTGCCACCCGGGTGCTGGCGCGCCTTGGCGTGGCGCCCGACAACAGGGGGATGCATGGATATCACGCAGTTGCTGGCCTTCGCGGTCAAGAACGGGGCCTCGGACCTGCACATCTCCGCCGGCATGCCGCCGATGGTGCGCATCGACGGCGACATGCGCCGGGTGAATGTGCCGGTCATGGATCACAAAGAGGTCCAGGGCCTGATCTACGACATCATGAACGACCGTCAGCGCAAGGACTACGAGGAGTTCCTGGAGACGGACTTCTCGTTCGAGGTCTCCGGGCTGGCGCGCTTCCGTGTCAATGCCTTCAACCAGGACCGCGGCGCGGCCGCGGTGTTCCGGACCATCCCCTCCAAGGTCCTGACCCTCGAAGAGCTGGGCGCCCCGCGCATCTTCGAGGAGATCTCGAACTACCCGCGCGGCATCGTGCTGGTCACCGGCCCCACCGGCTCGGGCAAGTCCACCACGCTGGCGGGCATGGTCAACCACCGCAACGAGAACGACTACGGGCATATCCTCACCATCGAGGACCCGATCGAGTTCGTGCACGAATCGAAGAAGTCGCTGGTCAACCAGCGCGAGGTGCACCGCGATACCCACGGCTTTTCCGAGGCCCTGCGCTCGGCGCTGCGCGAGGACCCGGACACCATCCTGGTGGGCGAGCTGCGCGACCTCGAGACGATCCGGTTGGCACTGACCGCGGCCGAGACCGGGCACCTGGTGTTCGGCACCCTGCATACCAGCTCCGCGGCCAAGACCATCGACCGTATCGTCGACGTGTTCCCGGCGGCGGAGAAGGACATGGTCCGCGCGATGTTGTCCGAATCGCTGCGCGCGGTCATCGCCCAGACCCTGATGAAGAAGATCGGCGGCGGGCGGATCGCGGCGCACGAGATCATGCTCGGCACGCCGGCGATCCGGAACCTGATCCGCGAGAACAAGATCGCGCAGATGTACTCCACCATCCAGACCAGTGCCGGCACCGGCATGCAGACGCTCGACCAGTGCCTGAAGGACATGCTGGCGCAGGGCGTGATCAGTCGCGAGGATGCCCGCCGCAAGGCGGCCAACCCGGATTCCATTTGATCGATACGGCCCGCTTGGCGTGAACGCCGCACCGGGTATCAGGGGAGAACGCCATGGATCGTGACAAGGCGATCAAGTACATGCATGACCTGCTGCGGGCCCTGGTGGACCGGGGCGGGTCGGACCTGTTCATTACCGTGGGGATGCCGCCGGCGGCCAAGATCGACGGCCGCGTGGTGCCGATGACCGAGCAGAAGCTGACGCCCTCGCACACCCAGGCGCTGGTGCGTTCGCTGATGAACGACAAGCAGTCGGCCGAGTTCGAGCGCCACCAGGAATGCAACTTCGCGATCGGCCTTCAGGGCGTGTCGCGTTTCCGCGTGAATGTCTTCACCCAGCGCGGCAGCCCGGGCATGGTGCTGCGCACGATCAACTCGGTGATCCCGAAATTCGAGGACATCCAGATGCCGCCGCAGCTGGAGAAGATCACCCAGGAGCGGCGCGGGCTGGTGATCTTCGTGGGCGGTACCGGGTCGGGCAAGTCCACCTCGCTGGCGGCGATGATCGGCTACCGCAATCGCACCACGGCCGACCACATCGTCACCATCGAGGATCCGATCGAGTTCGTGCACGAGCACGACAAGAGCATCATCACCCAGCGCGAGGTCGGGGTGGACACCGAGAACTACGAGATCGCGCTGAAGAACACCCTGCGCCAGGCGCCGGACGTGATCCTGATCGGCGAGATCCGCGACCGCGAGACCATGGACTACGGCATCGCCTTCGCCGAGACCGGTCACCTGTGCCTGTCGACGCTGCATGCCAACAGCACCAACCAGGCGCTGGACCGGATCATCAACTTCTTCCCCGAGGACCGGCGCGAGCAGCTGCTGATGGACCTGTCGCTGAACCTGAAGGCAGTGATTTCGCAGCGCCTGGTGCGCAAGGAGAGTGGCGAGGGCCGGGTGCCGGCGGTGGAGATCATGATCAACACCCCGCTGATGTCGGACCTGATCCTGAAGGGCGAGGTGCACGAGATGAAGGAGCTGATGTCGCGTTCGCGCGAGCAGGGCATGCAGACCTTCGACCAGGCCCTGTTCGATCTCTACGAAAATCGCCAGATCAGTTACGACGAGGCTCTGCGCAACGCCGACTCGGTGAACGATCTGCGCCTGCGCATCAAGCTCGACAGCCAGCGTGCCCAGGATGACGGCGCGCCCGCGGTGAAGGATGAAGGCGAGGGTCTGGCGGTCGACGAGCGCGCCGAGGACTTCAACCTGCGCTAGCGCGTCGGGTCAGGGAAACAGACTATGAGCCAGTTGCAGATCGAGCCCTACCTGAAACTGATGGCGCAGAAGGCCGCGTCGGACCTGTTCTTCCTGACGGGCGCGCCGGCCAGCATCAAGGTCGACGGCCAGCTCCAGCCCATCTCGCGCAAGGCGCTGGCCCCGGGCCAGGCCGAGAGTATCGCCCGCGAGATGATGAACGAGCACCAGGCGGAGATCTTCGAGCGCGAGACCGCGGTCAACTTTGGCCTGTCGCGCGAGGGACTGGGACGCTTTCGCGTGAACGTCTATCGCCAGCGCGGCGAGGTCGCGATGGTCATCCGTTTCATCCGTGTGGCGATCCCGACCATCGAGCAGCTGGGCCTGCCCCCCGTGCTAAAGGAGTTTGTCTCGCACAACGACGGGCTGGTGCTGATCGTGGGGGCAACGGGCACCGGGAAATCGACCACCCTGGCATCGATGATCGACTACCGCAGCACGAACAAGAGCGGGCATATCCTCACGGTCGAGGACCCGATCGAGTTCCTGTTCAGCCACAAGCGTTCGATCGTGGGCCAGCGCGAGGTGGGGATTGATACCCCCAGCTACGACCATGCCCTGCAGGAGGGCATGCGCGAGGCGCCGGACGTGATCATGGTCGGCGAGGTGCGTTCGCGCGAGACCATGCGCGCGGCTCTGACCTACGCCGATACCGGCCACCTGGTGCTGACGACCCTGCACGCAACCAACGCCACCCAGGCGCTGGATCGGGTGATCAACCTGTTCCCCGAGGACAACCGCCCGCAGATCCTGTCGGACCTGTCACTGAACCTGCGTGCGATCGTGGCCCAGCGCCTGCTGCAGACCAAGGATGGGCGGCGTGTCGCCGCGCTGGAAATCCTGATCAATACGTCCTACATCGCGGAGCTGATCCGGGACGAGAAGATCAGCGAGATCAAGGAGGTGATGGCGAAGGGCGCGTCCGTGGGCATGCAGACCTTCGATCAGGCCATCGTGAAGTTGTTCAAGAGCGGAGATGTGATGCTGGACGAGGCCCTGAACAAGGCCGACTCGCGCGCCGATCTCGAATGGCGCCTGAACTTCGGCGGCGGTGTATCCTCCGCCGACGAAACCGAGGAGGAGCTCAAGCTCCCTGACAAGTAGGAGCCGGCTCGCCGGCGAAGCCCCAGCCAAAGTCAGGCCAGGGTCTTTCCCTCAGGCCCGCTCCGGCTCCGGAAAGACATCCGCCGCCGCGAACACCGGGCCATCCACGCAGACCCGCTTCATCGCCACGCCCTCCGGGGTGCGCACCGGGACCGTGCAGCCGGCGCAGCCGCCCACCGCGCAGGCCATGAACTCCTCCAGCGAGACCTGGCAGGGCAGGTCGAACTCCGCCGCCAGTTCCGCGCAGGCCTCGAGCATGGGGTGCGGGCCGCAGGCGAAGATCTCCACCTGGTCGCGTTCCGCCGGCGACAGCCCGGCCAGCCAGGCGCGCCCGAGATCGGTCACGAAGCTGTCAAAGGCGCCCGGCAGCCCGGCCTTCGAGGTCAGGCGACAGGCCACGCCCCAGTCCTCCAGCAGCGGCAGGGTCGCAATCGCGCCGTCCGGCAGCCCCGGCCACAGGATCTCGGAGGGGCGCGCGTGAAACGGGAACGGGACCTCGGAGCCCAGCACCGCGTGGGTCTGTCCGGCCTCGCCCTGCAGGTGCAGGCGATGGGCCAGGAAGATCATTGGCGGGATGCCGACCCCGCCGCCCAGCAGCAGCCGCTTCGGCCGCTCCGGGTGCAGGCGGAAGGGCTGGCCGATCGGGCCCAGCACGCTGAGGGTGTCGCCCTTGACCTGTTGCGACAGCGCGCGGGTGCCGTCTCCCACGACCTTGTAGAGAAACTCCACCCAGCCGGCCTCGCGGTCCACGCGCTGGATCGACAGCGGCCGGCGCATCAGCAGTCGCGGCGCGCACTGCAGGTGGGCGAACTGCCCCGGCTGGGCCGCGCGGGCACATTCGGGGGCGAAGACCCGCAGGATCCATTGGTCCGCCCCGGCATCGTGGTGGTCCAGGATGCGCCCCTCTTCCTGGAAGATCGTGCCCCGGTGGGGGCGGGCGGCGGTCTCGCGCGCAGTCATGCGGTGTCCTCGGAAGTCAGGGTCCAGACCGGGCGTCCGGCGACCCAGGTCTCGCGGACCTGACCGGAGAAGGTCCAGTTGAAGAAGGGGGTGTTGTGGCCGGCGCTCAGCCAGTCCTCGCGCCGCACCTCCTGCATCGCGGTCGGGTCCCACAGCACGAAGTCGGCGCGTGCCCCTGGTGTCAGGCGGCCCTGGGCAAAGTCGAGGATCTCCGCCGGCCCGGTGGTCACCCGGGCCAGCGCCTCGTGCAGGCTCATCAGCCCGTCCTCGACCAGGCGCAGCGTCAGCGGCAGCAGGGTCTCCAGCGCCGAGATGCCGGGCTCGGTGCCGGCGAAGGGCCCCAGTTTGCTGTCGGGCTCGTGCGGCTGGTGGTCGGAGCAGATCGCGCTGATGTCGCCGCGCGCGACCGCCGCGCGTAGCCCGTCGCGGTCGCGCTGGCCCCGCAGGGGCGGGATCACATGGCAGTTCGGGTCGTATTCCGCGACGTCCACCTCGGTCAGGAACAGCTGGTGGGCGGCCACGTCCGCGCTGACCGGCAGGCCCTCGGCGCGCGCCTTGGTGATCATCTCCGCACCGCGCCGAGTGGACAGGCGGGCCACATGGACCCGCGCCCCGGTCTGTTCGACCAGTGCCAGGATGGCGCCCAGCGCGGCGGTCTCCGCCGCCTCGGGGATGCTGGCCAGACCGAGGCGGGTGGAGACCGCGCCCTCGTGCATGCAGCCGGAGCCGGTCAGGGCCGGGTCCTGGGCGGACAGCACGATGGTCAGGCCGAAGGTGGTCGCGTATTCCAGTGCGCGGCGCAGGACCAGCAGGCTGGCCAGCGGCTTGCTGGCGTTGCTGACCCCGCGGGCGCCGGCCTGCATCAGGGCCGCCATCTCGGCGAGCTGCTGGCCCTCCAGTTGATGGGTCAGCGCGCCCAGCACGTACACCCGCACGCCGCAGGCCTGGCGGGCGCGGCGGTTGATCAGCTCCACCTCGGCGGGCGAGTCGATCGGAGGTTCGGTGTCCGGCGGCACCACCAGGCTGGTGATTCCGCCGCGGGCTGCCGCCAGGGTCTCGCTGGCGACGGTGGCCTTGTGCTCCTGCCCGGGCTCGCGCAGGCGCGCCGCGAGGTCGATCAGGCCGGGGATGAGCCACAGCCCGCTGGCGTCGATCCGCCGGCGGGGCTCGAAACCGTCCGGGGCCTGGCCGCGGGCGAGGATCTCGCTGCCCTGCACGCACAGCGAGCCGACGGCATCGAAGCCGTCCACCGGATCGAGGATGCGGGCGTTCTCGATCAGCACGCTCATGCCTGGTGGGCCCCCATCACCATGGACATCACCGCCATGCGCACGGAGATGCCGTAGGTGACCTGTTCCAGGATCACCGAGTGCGGGCCGTCGGCCACTGCGGACTCGATCTCCACCCCGCGGTTGGCGGGCCCGGGGTGCATGACCAGGCAGGTCGGATGGGCCAGCTGCAGGCGCCGAGAGGTCAGGCCGAACAGCTGGTAGTACTCGTGTTCGGAGGGCAGGTGGGCGTGTTCCATGCGCTCGCGCTGCAGGCGCAGCATGATGATCACGTCGACATCCTGCAGCCCGGCGTCGAGGTCGTTGTAGACGTGCACGCCGAGCTGGTCGACATCCGCCGGCAGCAGCGAGCAGGGCGCGACCACGCGCACCTCGCCGGTCTGCAGGATGTTCAGCGCATGGATCTGCGAGCGCGCCACGCGCGAGTGCAGGATGTCGCCGACGATCGCGACCTTCAGCTTGGTGAAGTCGCCCTTGTGGCGGCGGATGGTGAACATGTCCAGCAGCGCCTGGGTCGGGTGCGCGTGGCGGCCGTCGCCGGCATTCAGCACGCTGATGCCCGGGGCCACGTGGCGGGCGATGAAGTGCGCGGTGCCGCTCTCCTCGTGGCGCACGACGAACATGTCGACGTTCATCGCCTCGATGTTGCGCAGGGTGTCCAGCAGGCTCTCGCCCTTCACCGCCGAGGACGTGTTGATGTTCACGTTCAGCACATCCGCGGACAGGCGCTTGGCGGCCAGCTCGAAGGTGGTGCGGGTGCGCGTGCTGGCCTCGAAGAACAGGTTGACGATGGTCTTGCCGCGCAGCAGCGGGACCTTCTTCACCGCCTTCTCGTTCATGTTGGCGAACGACTCGGCGGTGTCCAGGATCTCGGTGAGGAGCTCCCGGTTCAGGCCTTCGATGGTCAGCATGTGGCGCAGCTGACCGTCGTCGGTCAGCTGCAGGCGGTTGGGCAGCGGGCCCGGTTCGGGCAGGCGCGCGCCGGGGTGGGCGATCAGGGTCTCGGTCATCCGTCGTGCTTCCGCTGGCTCAGGCCTTCAGGTCCTCGGGGTCGATGGCGACCCGCTCCAGGCGCAGCGGCTCGGGCCCGCGCAGCTTGATCTGTTCGGTCTTGCCGAGCTCCATGTGGGCCCCGACGATCGCGGCCTCCATGGGCAGTTCGCGTCCGTCGCGCTCGACCAGCACCGCCAGGGTTACCGAGGCGGGGCGGCCGTAGTCGAACAGCTCGTTCAGCGCCGCGCGGATCGTGCGCCCGGTGAACAGGACGTCGTCGACCAGCAGCACGTGCTCTCCGTCCAGATCCTCCGGCAACTCGGAGGGGCGTACCTGCGGGTGCATGCCGATGCGCGAGAAGTCGTCGCGGTAGAAGCTGATGTCGAGCTTGCCCAGGGGGCGCTCCACCCCCAGGCGTTCGCGCAGGTGCTCCGCGATCCAGACGCCACCGGAATGGATGCCGACGACGATCGGCTGGTCGATCCCGTGGGTCTTGAGATGGTGGCGGGCCTGTTCGGCCATGTCGTCGAGCAGGGTCGGGACGTCCGGCGTCATGATGCGTTCTCCAGAAACCAGCCTTCGAGGATGACCGCGGCGGCATGGGCGTCCAGCCCCGGGTCGTGGCGTCCCGGCCGGCGGCGCTCGCGGGCCAGGTGGGATGTCAGGTGCTCGTCGCTCCAGTATACCGGTTGCCCGTAGCGTTCTTCGAGGGTGCGGGCGAAGCCCCGGATGCGCCGCGCCAGTGGCGTGGGCTTGCCGTCCGCCTGGGTCGGCCAGCCGACCACGAAACCCTCCGGGGCCCATTCCGCCACCAGCGTGTCGATGCCGGACCACAGGTCGGGCGCGTCGCTGGCGAACGTGCGCAGGCCGCGGGCCGAGCCGGTCAGCTCTTCGCCGACCGCGACCCCGATTCGGCGTCGCCCGTAGTCGAACGCCAGCAGCCCCACGATCAGGCGTGGCCGGAGGCCGAGCTGATCAGATTGACGTCGATGCCGATCAGTTCGGCGGCGGCGCGCCAGCGCTCGGCGCTGGGGCGGTCAAAGAGGATGTCGGCGTCGGCGCGGGCGGTGAGCCAGGCATTCTCGGCCAGCTCGCTCTCCAGCTGGCCAGGGCCCCAACCGGCGTGGCCCAGCGCGATCAGGACTCGGCGCGGGCCCTGCCCGGCGTTGATTGCCTCGAGGATGTCGCGCGAGGTGGTCAACATGATGGAGTCGGTGATGGGCTGGCTGCCGCGCCAGGTCTGCTCGGCGGAATGCAGCACGAAGCCGTGTTCCGGCTGCACCGGGCCGCCGCGGTAGACCGGCATCTCCGGCAGGTCCTCGCCGGGCTCCAGTTCCACGTGCTCCAGCAGTTCGCGCAGCGAGAACTCGGTAGGCTGATTGATGACCAGCCCCAGCGCGCCCTCTTCGTCGTGGTCACAGATATAGGTGACCGCATGGCTGAAGTAGCCATCGTTCAGGCTCGGCATCGCGATCAGGAAGTGATCGCGCAGGCTGTCGGGCTCGTGGCGGGCGGTCGTCGGATTCATGGCTCCAGTATCGATGCTGACCCGGCCGGTCGCAAGGCAGCCGGCGGGGCTGGGCCGATCCGTCAGCGGATCTGCTGCATCTGGTCGCGGCGGAAGGCCCAGGTGCGGGTGATCACCAGTTCGTCGTATTCCTCGCGCATGGCGTCGGTGAACGGGGCATAGGGGGCCGCCAGCTCCACGATGCGGATCGCCGCCTGGTCCAGGACCGGTTCCCCGGAGCTGCGGGCGACCTGGATATCGAGCAGTTCGCCCGCCGGGTTGATGCGCACCGACAGGACCAGGGTCCCGGACAGGCCGCGCCGCCGCGCCTCGTCCGGATAGTTCAGGTTCCCCAGGCGTTCGACCTTGTTGATCCAGGCCTGCAGGTAGGCAGCCTCGGGGGCGCTGCGCGCGGCGAGGCTGTCGAGGTAGCGGGTGCGGCTGGCCCGGGTCGAGAATGCCTGGCGCTCCTCCGCGGGGGCCGCGCGGGCGCTCTCCAGGCCACGGTTCATCAGGGTTGCTGCAGAGGGCCGGTCTTCGGCGTCGGGGGACTCCAGCGGCTCGGGGTCGGCGACCTCGGGTGCCGCGGTACTAGCGTCCGGCGTGTCGGCGGTGACCGCGTCGGGTTCCGGTTCGGGCTCCGGCTGTGCCGGGTCCATGACCAGCGGGCCGGCCTCCGGCAATGGTGCATCGAGGCCCTCCGGCTCGGGCTCGCCGATCCCGGCATCCTCTGCCTCCGGCGCCTGTGCCTCCTGGATCTCCTCGCCCTCGCCGCTGGCGGCCTGGTCCCGGGTGGCGATGTGCTCGACCGCTTCGTCCGGCTCCGGCGGCGGGGCGTCGGGATCGGTGACCCAGGTGATGTCCAGCGGTTCGCGGGTCGGGCTTTCGATCGGGTCGACCGCGAAGCCGATCCCCAGGATGATCAGCGCGTGGGCGACCACCGCGAGGAAGATCATGGTCCCCAGGTGGTCCTGCACGCGCGGCGTCTCCGGCGGGGGCGTGCCCGGACTGGCTTGGGGCGTCATGCCGCCTCCGGCCCGGCGGGGCGGCCACGCACGGCCCCGACGCCCACAAGCGCGCGGGTTCGACGGGGGCTACTGGCTGGGCTGTGGAGTGTGGACATGACGCTGGATTCGCGGATCGGCGAGGACCTGAGCGGTCAGTATACCGGTCAGGCTGCCGGTGATCAGGGCGGCGAGCAACAGCGGGGGCAGCACCAGGGGCAGATTGGGATGCGGGATGATCACCGCCCAGGCGAGCAGGAACTGGCCCGCGACGTGCGCCATCGCCGCCGCGATGCCCAGACCGACCGGTCCGACATGGCGGGGGGCGAAGGGGCGCAGGACCGCCAGCAGGGCGAGGCTCGCGACGGCCCCGGCCAGCGACAGCCAGAAGGCGGGACTCAGTAGTGTCCCCAGCAGCAGGCTGCTTCCGACCACGCGGAGCAGCGTGACCGCCACGGCCGCGCGCCAGCCCAGGGCCAGCAGCGTGATCAGGGTGACGATATTCGCCAGCCCCGGCTTGATGCCCGGGATCGGGCTGGGGATCGCGGCCTCGAGGATCTGGATGCCGATCGCGATGGCGGCGAGCGCGGCGATGGCCCGGTCATGGGCGTCGCTGCCGGCCTGCGGATGCCCGGGCGCCACGGGATTCAATAATGCATGCTGTCGAAGCCGGGGTCGGTGCCGAGCACCTGCAGCGTCAGCCGGTTGGGCAGGCTGACGGCAACGTCGCCGTGGGCCTGCAGCCAGCCGCTGGACTCGCAGATGTCCTGGCGCCCGGGGGAGTCGGCACAGCGTGCCCGGCCCGGTTCGATCTCGATACGGGTGATGCCGGCCGGGCCCTGGACCTCGAGGACCCGGGCGCGATCCAGGGGTTCGTGCTGCGGCGCGACCCCGGCCTGGCTGATGACCAGCACCCGGGCATCGCCCGCAGGGGTGTAGGCCAGCACGAAGGCCGCCACCACGATCCCGGCGGCCAGGCTGCCGATCAGCGCGTCACCCCAGCGCAGCCGGCCGGCGTTCACGGCAGTTCGCGCACCACGAATGGCTCGCGGTCGCGGCCGGGTTGTACCCGGTCGGCCAGTGCCGGCGTGGCCTCGATGCGGTCTTCCAGTACCACCAGTGCGTGGTCGATGCCCATCTTGCGGGCGTATTCCGGCCAGGCCTCCGGCCCGGCGATCATCAGCGTGGTGGCAGCGGCGTCGGCCAGGGCGGGGTCGTGGTGGAGCACGGTGGCGCTGTCGATGCCTTGGCTCGGACGGCCGGTGCGCGGGTCGATCACGTGGTGGATGCGCGTGCCGTCCCAGTCATAGCCGCGTTCGTAGTCGCCGGAGGTGAACAGGGCTTCGCCGCCGTCCAGTTCGATGCTGCCGAGCACGCCGCCGTGCGGGTGGCGGATGCCCACGCGCCACGGGCGTGTCTCGGGGCGGCCCAGGGTCATCAGGTCGCCGCCGGCGTTGAAGATCGCGGCTTCCACCCCGAGTTCCGCGAGCAGGTCCAGCACCCGCTCTACCGCCAGCCCCTTGGCCAGCCCGCCGAAATCGAGCTGCAGGTCCGGGTGGGTGCCCCGCAGGCGCACGCCATTGCGTTCGATATCCTGCATGCTCGGGGGGGCGTCCAGCAGTTCCGCCAGGGTTGCCTCGTCCGGCGGCGGGCCCTTGGGGTCGTCCTGATGGAAGCCCCAGGCCGCCACCAGTCTGCCCAGGGCGGGGTTGAACAGCCCCTCGCTGAGGGCCTCCATCTCGCGGCCGCGCTCGATCAGCGGCAGGACCGAGGGCGGGGCGCTGAATTCGCCCTGCAGGGCCAGCAGTTCGTTGGTCCGGCCAAGGGATCCGGGTTCCCAGGCATGCCAGGAGGTATGCAGGATCTCCAGTTCCTCCTGAACCGCGGTCCCGATGGCCTCCACGTCATACTGGCCCGCGGGGTACAGGCTGAGGTCCACCAGAGTCCCGAAGGCGTAGAAGCCCAGCTGTTCGGTATCCGGTTCCTCGCGGCCGCAGGCGGCCAGCAGGAGGGTGGCGAGCAGCAGGAGCAGGGTGAGGGTCGTCGCGCGGCGCATGCCGGTCATCCTTCGATCGGGCGGGTGAGATAGTCGATGTACTGGCCGGCGAGGTCGTGACCGGTGGCGTCCAGCTCGCGCACGCCGGTGGGGCTGGTGACGTTGATCTCGGTCAGGTAGTCGCCGATGACGTCGATGCCGACAAAATCCAGGCCGCGGGCCTTGAGTTCCGGGGCGATCTCGCGGCAGATCCAGCGGTCGCGCTCGGTCAGCGGGCGGGCCTCGCCGCGGCCGCCCGCGGCGAGATTGGCACGGCTCTCGCCCGCGGCGGGGATGCGCGCCAGGGCATCGGGGCAGGGCTCGCCGCCGATCAGGATGATGCGCTTGTCACCCTCGGTGAACTCCGGCAGGAAGCGCTGGGCGACCACGCTGCGCTGGTCGAATTCGGTGATGGTCTCGAGGATGACCGAGGTGTTCGGGTCGCCCTGGCGGATGCGGAACACCGACGCCCCGCCCATCCCGTCCAGCGGCTTGACCACGATATCGCCCTGCACCTCGAGGAAGGCGCGGATGCGGCTTCGGTCGCGGGTGATCAGCGTGGGCGGGCAGCACTGCGGGAAGTGCGCGGTAAAGGCCTTCTCGTTGACGTCGCGCAGGGCCTGCGGCCGGTTCGACACCCGCACGCCCTCGCGTTCGGCGAGGTCGAGGGCGTAGGTCGCATAGATGTATTCGAGATCGAACGGTGGATCCTTGCGCATTAGCAGCACATCGAAACGGGCCGCCGGGCCCGTCTCCGGATCGCCCAGGCGGAAGAAGTCGTCGCGCTGGTCACGCACCTCGATGGGGCGGCTGCGCGCGCTCGCGCGGCCCTCCTCGATCCACAGATCGGCCGGCTCGAGATAGTGCAGGCGGTGCCCGCGGGCCTGCGCGGCCAGCATCATCGCGAAGCTGGTGTCCTTCCAGGGTTTGATGTCCGCCACCGGGTCCATCAGGATGGCAATGTTCGTGGTCACGTTGCCTCGATCGTGCGGGGTGTCCGGGCAGTATGCCACGCTGATCGAAGCTCGCGCGGCACCCGGAGGGTGGTGGCGGTGTTCGATGCATTGCGCTGCGCGCGATGCAATATCATGGTGTGCTGTTTGTCACACGGCCCCGCTTCCGCTAGATTCGGGGCGAAATGGCCAGGGGGGGAGAAGGTGTCTAACGCGCTTGCCGAAGCGGACTCGGCCACCGAGTTTCAGGGACTCAAGGTCATGGTGATCGACGACAGCAAGACCATTCGGCGCACCGCCGAATCCTTGCTGCAAAAGCACGGGGCCGAGGTCATTACCGCCGTGGACGGCTTCGAGGCGCTGTCCAAGGTCGCCGAGTCGCGTCCGGACATTATCTTCATCGACGTCATGATGCCGCGCCTGGATGGCTACCAGACCTGCGCGCTGATCAAGAACAACAAGCAGTTCCGCGCCACGCCGATCATCATGCTGTCCAGCAAGGACAGTGTGTTCGACAAGGCGAAAGGCCGCGTCGTGGGGTCGGAGGATTACCTCACCAAGCCATTCACCAGGGACGACCTCCTGGGTGCCATGCGTCAGTACGCCAGCCCCTCGGCATGACGCGTTCCGCCACACCAACCAAGGAAAGACGAACCCCATGGCCCGTATTCTGATCGTTGACGATTCCCCGACCGAGATCCACGTGCTGCGTACCATGCTCGAGAAGCACGGGCATTCGGTGACCACCGCCGAGAGCGGCGAGGACGGGGTCGCGGCCGCGAAGTCGCAGGTCCCGGATCTGGTGCTGATGGATGTCGTGATGCCCGGGCTGAACGGCTTCCAGGCGACCCGCCAGCTGTCCCAGGCCGAGGAGACGGCGCATGTGCCGGTCGTCGTGGTCAGCACCAAGGATCAGGCGACCGACCGGGTCTGGGCGATGCGCCAGGGGGCCCGGGACTATATCACCAAGCCGGTGGTCGAGAAGAACCTGCTGGAAACCATCGGGAAGTACCTCTCCGCATGAAGACCGACCTGTCCTCGCCGTTTGCGCTGATCGCGAGCCTTGATCGCGAAGGGCGCCGCGTCAATCGCGAGTTGCGGCGGGACATTGGTACGGGCTGGCGCGGGGTCTTGCTGCGTGTTGGCGATTTCCGCTTTCTGGTCGACATGGACGCGATCGCCGAAGTGGCCGATCCGATGACGCTCACCCGCGTACCGCTGGCGGATGCCGCCGTGCTGGGGGTGGGCAACCTGCGCGGGCTGGTGCTGCCGGTGTTCGATATGGGCAAGCTGTTGCTGGACCGGCCATTGCCGGACGACGCGACCGGGCAGCGGATCGTGGTGGCGCCGCAGGGCCAGGGTATGGCCGGGCTGCTGGTCAGCCAGGTCGAGGGGATGCGCCGCTGCATCCCGTCCCAACGCCGTCTGGAAGTCTCGGTCCCCGAGGCTGTCCGACCCTTTATTACCGGCGGATTCGATCTCGGGCACCGGCTGCATCCGGTGCTGGATCTGGATCTGCTGCTGAATGACAACAATCGCTTTACCGGCACGGGCTTGGCCGGTACATCCAGTAGCGAACAGTCCGCAGCCGCAGTCGGATGACGCGGGGCGCGGGGCTGCGACAGGGGGTATGAACTGATGGGATCGAGTCGTCGCGCACGTAATTTTGTCCTCGGGGGGCTGCTGGTGCTGGCCCTGATCGCGACCGGCGGGGCCTTTACCTACCACGAGTACGAGCAGAGCCAGTATCGTGACCGGATCGCGCTGGCCAACGACCTGCGCCTGCTGTCGCAGCGGCTGGCCACCAGCTCGCTGGAGGCCGCCGCGGGTTCCGAGCAGGCATTCTCCGACCTGCAGTCGCTGCGGGATGACTTCGAGGCACGTCTGGAACGGATCCGCACCGGGGGCGAAGGGCTGCAGCCGCTGCCGGAACCCCTGCAGGAGGACATCGCCACCGTGGACCGCGAGTGGTCCGCCTATCGGGACCATATCAACACGGTCATCCTCGGGCGTTCGGATATCCAGTTGATCACCGAGTTCTCCGACGCGGTGGCGGCCTTCTCTCCGGAACTGTCGCGGCTGTCCGATGATGTCGTGCGGCGCATGACCCAGATCGGCGAGCCGCCCGAGCAGGTCTATGTGGCGGCACGCCAGACCATGCTGATCCAGCGGATCGCCAACAACCTCGGCCGGGTGCTGCAGGGTGGCGCCGAGGCCGCCGCCGCCATCGAACGCTTCGAGCGTGACGCGACGCTGTACGGGCGGGTGCTGGACGGGCTGATCGAGGGCTTCGCCCCGCTGGGTGTGGAGCCGGTTGACGACCCGCAGGCACGGGCCCTGCTGCAGGAAATCGCCACGTTGTTCGTGGCCTTCAGCGAGGCGGTGGAAGGGGTTCTGGATACCTCCACCCAGGTGTTCGAGGTCAATGCCGCGGCCTCCAGTGTCGAGGCCAGCAGTGGCGCGATGCTCGAGACGACCGGCGCGTTCGAGACCGCCATCACGCGGGAGGCCGAACGGGCGGGCGTGATCGCCCTGATCGGCTTCGGCTTTGGTGGCCTGGCGCTGCTGCTGCTGATCGCGATGGGGCTGTTCCTCTACCGCGACACCAAGCGCGAACTGGCCGAGACCGAGGCCCAGAACGAGCGCAACCAGCAGGCGATCCTGCGCCTGCTTGACGAGATGATGAACCTCGCCGATGGCGACCTCACCGTGAACGCGACGGTGACCGAGGACTTCACCGGCGCCATCGCGGACTCGATGAACTACGCGATCGAGAACCTGCGTACCCTGGTCGCGACCATCAACACGGTGGCGGCCGACATCAGCGAGTCCTCGGCGTCCACCCGTTCGCAGGTGCTGGGGCTGGCCGAGAAGTCGGAAGAACAGGCCCGCGAGATCCAGCGCGCGGATGACGCGATCGACGAGGTCTCGCGTTCGGTGGACAAGGTGGCCCAGGATGCCGAGCAGTCGGCCTCCGTGGCACGTAACTCGGTGGAGATCGCGTCCCGCGGGGCCGGCACCGTGCGCCGCTCCATCGAGGGCATGGACAGTATCCGCGAGCAGATCCAGGAGACCGCGAAGCGGATCAAGCGACTGGGCGAATCCTCGCAGGAGATCGGCGACATCATCGGGCTGATCAACGACATCGCCGAACAGACCAACGTGCTGGCACTGAACGCGGCGATCCAGGCCTCCGCGGCGGGCGAGGCCGGCCGCGGCTTCGCGGTGGTGGCCGACGAAGTCCAGCGCCTCGCGGAACGTTCGTCCTCCGCGACCCGTCAGGTCGAAGGCCTGGTCAAGGCCATCCAGGCGGATACCAGCGAGGCCGTGAGCTCCATGGAGCAAAGTACCGCCAACGTGGTCCAGGGGGCCGAACTGGCCCAGGCCGCGGGCGAGGCGCTGTCCGAGATCGAACAGGTCTCCGCCGATCTCGCGGACCTGATCGACGGTATCTCCTCCTCGGCCCGCAAGCAGTCCGAGATGGCGCAGGACGTGACCTCCATCATGGCGCAGATCCGCGAGATTACCTCCGAGACCACGCAGGGGACGCAGTCCACCGCGGCGGCGATCGGGGATCTGGCCCAGCTCTCGGCCCAGCTGCAGTCCTCGGTATCGGACTTCAAGCTGCCCGAGCCGGGCAGCGCTACCGAGGCCGTTGGCGAGGACCCCGATGCGATGGATCCCGATCCCGACGCCGATACGACGTCCTCCGACGAACAACGGGCCTGACGGCGGACCCGGCCGATGGCATCCAGCGCACTGAACTGGGTCCGCGACGAGCTCGACAAGCTGTTTGTCGAGGTCCAGGACGCATTGCGGCGGTATTCCGACGACCCGACCTGCGGTGACTGTCTGGCCGAGGCGCGCAGTCGGGTCGAGCAGATCCGCAATACCCTGGTCATGGTCCAGGTCGAGAGCGTGGTCCTGATCCTCGACGAGATGCTCCAGGTCCTGGACGAACTGCAGCAGGCCGACGAGCCCAACGTGGCGGCCACCGAGCCCTTGCTGCGGGCGTCCCTGCAGCTTCCGGACTATCTCGAGAACGAGGGCGATGGCGAACTGCCCTCGCCGATGATCCTGGTCCCCCTGCTGAACGAGCTGCGCAGCAGCCGGGGGGCATCGCTGTTGCTGGACGTCGCGGCGCTGATGCCGGACCCGCAGGCCGTCGACGATGACCGCGTGGGTTCCGGTGGCGAGGTGCTGGACCCGGCGGCCCGGCTCCCGGTCCTGCAGCAGGCGCGCCGCCGTTTTCAGCGCGATCTCCTGGAACTGGTGCGCGGCGAGGATGCGACGGCACCGGCCGCACGCCTGCAGGCGACTGTCCGCACAGTCGAGGAGGTCGTCCCGGCGGGCGAGGCCCGCCGCCTGTTCTGGGTCGCCGGTGCGGTGCTGGAGGCGGTCGCCGCCGGGGGGGTCGAGGCCGATACCGACGTGCGGCGCCTGGTCGGGCGGGTCGATCGTGAACTCGGGCGCTACCTGAACGCGCTAACGGCCCACCTGGAAGCCGGCGATGCGGGTTCGGAGCCCGAATACGCGGCGCCTTCGGACCTGATCAAGACCCTGCTGTTTCACGTGGCCTGTGCCACTTCGGAAGGGGAGCAGACCCTAGCGGTGCGCGAGGTGTTCGGCCTCGACGGCCTCGGCCTCGAGGACGACGCCAGCAGGGTCGGTCGTTCGGTCTACGACAACCTGCGCCAGGCGCTGGAAGACGACCTCGCCGAGGTACGCGAGCGGCTGGACGTACTCATGCGCTCCCCGGTGCGCGGGGCCGAGGATCTGGCTCACCTGCGCGAACAGGTCGAGCGGATCGGTTCCACGCTCAGCCTGCTGGGTCTGGAATCCGGGCAGGAGCATACCGATGCCCTGGCGGCGTCGCTGACCCCCGAGCGTGCGGGCGAGGCCGACGAACAGGTCGACATGGTACTGGCGGAACATCTGCTGGCCCTCGAGTCCCTGCTGGAATCCGGTCTGCGGCGCAAGAGCCACAGTCCCACGCCACAGGCGGAGTTCGATCGCGCGCTGGCGGCCGCGGTCTACAAGGAGGCCCTGGTCGATGTTCGCCGGGTGCGCGACATCTTCCTTGGTTTCCTCGACGCCGGGGCGGAGGCCGGCGAGGGTGGCCTCGACGAGGCCCGCGAGGGCCTGCGGCGCATCGAGGGGGCCATGTCGATGTCGGGCTTCGAGGCACTGCATGCCCTCCTCGGTCCGCTGATCCGGCATCTGGATGCCCGCGCCGGCAGGGCGGCCACGGAGCTGGAGGAGGGCGAGGTCGAGGCCCTGGCCGAGGTCCTCAGCAGCATCGAGGTGGCCCTCGAGTCGTCCGGTCAGCCCTGGCGCGAACTGGACAGCGTGCACGAGCGCGGCATCGCGGCCTTGCAGCGCATCGGCGCGATCTCCGGTGGTGATGGCGCGGATGCGCCGCTGGCCGCGGTTCCCGAGGCCGGGGACGCCCCGGAGGCGGCGCCGGAGCACGACTCGGCCGAACCGGTGACTGACAACGAGGTGGCGTTCGACTCCGGCACGCTCGAGGATCTGCCGGCGGAGAACGCCCCGGAGCCGGGGGCCGAGGCCGGGATCCCCGCGACCGACGTCGCGGCCGCTGCACCCCCGACGAGCTCGGTGCCCGCCGGGGGACGTGATTCCCTGCCCTTTGACGATGCGGTGCTGGCGGACCAGGTGCGTGGCCCCGACGTCGATCCGGAGATCCTCGAGATCTTCCTCGAGGAGGCGGACGAGGAGGTGGCCAGCCTGACCCAGCATTTCCCGCTGTGGCAGTCCAACCCGGCGGACCTCGACACCCTCTCGGTGATCCGCCGCTCCTTCCATACCCTGAAGGGTTCGGGGCGGCTGGCCGGGGCCCTGCGTCTGGGCGAGTTCGCCTGGGCGGTGGAGTCCTTCCTCAATCGCCTGCTGGATTCCGGGCATGAGGCGGACCACGCCACCCTGCAGGTTATCGAGGACGCCATCGGGGTCCTGCCGGGCCTGGTGAGCGAGGTCCGGGATGACACCGGACCGGATACCCCCGTCCTCGATATCGCCCTGCGCCTGCGGGCCCTGGCCGGTGGCGAGCCGGAAGCCGAGGCCGAGGCGGACGAAGAGCCCATGGCCCCCGCCGCTCCGTCCGGTGCGGAAGCCGAATTCGAGGCACTGGCGCGCACCCTGGATGATCTGGACGCCCCGGCCGCTGCGGCATCCAGCGAGACCCTGGAGCCTGTGGAGCCAGACCAGGATGAGGCTGCCGACGAACTCCTCCAGGAATCCGGTGCGTTCGTGCCGGACCTCCCGCCGGATGCGCTGGAGCCATCCGTCCCCGAGTCGGACGCGTCTGTTCCCGACGCAGAGCCGGAAGGGGAGTCAGCCCCGGTGGCGGGCAGCGACGACTTGCGGGCTTCCGCGCCGGATGTCGAACCGCTGGATCTGGACGATCTCGAGCTCCCGGCCGATGCCTTCGAGGTGACGGAAGAGATCCTGGAGGGGGGCGACTCGCTGCCCGTGGAGGGCGCGCTCGAGCCGGAGGCCGATACCCCGGAACTGGAGGGGGTTGCGCCCGGAGAGCCGGGGATCGACGAACCGGCACCGGACGAGGGGGACCTCGCGGAGGCCTCGGCGGGAGACTCGGCCGCGCGCATGGAGACCGACCCACAGCTATGGCAGGTCTTTGCCGCCGAGGCCCAGGTGCACCTGCTCACCCTGCGGGGCTGGCTGGATGAATCGCAATGGCGCCCGGACCGGATCCCGAATCATGATCTGGAGCGCGCGCTGCACACCCTGAACGGCAGCGCGCGCACGGCCGACATCCGCGGTATCTACTCGGTCTGCGGCCCGTTCGAGCGCCTGATTCGCATCCACCGGGATATGGAATGGGCCCTGTCGGGCGAGGCCGTCGAGCTGTTGCGCCGGCTGGAGACCTACGTCGCCGAGGCGGTGGCCGACGAGGAACCCGATCCGGCCAAGGTGCTGGATCCGCCGTCCTGGGCCCCCGAGGTCTACGCCCTGCTGGATCATGCGACCGCCGAGCAACTGCTGCGTGCCGAGGAGCAGTCCAGCGAGGAGGAATCGCCGGAATTCGACGAACCCGAAGCCGCCGAAGCGGTGCCCGAGGTGTCCCCGGAGCCGGAAGCGGGCGCCGAGCCCGAGCTGGAGATCGACTGGGAGTTTGCCGAGGTCTTCATCGAGGAGGCCCGGGATATCCTGGAGGCCGCGTTCGCCGCCCTCCATGGCTGGCGCGAGGCCGGGGGGCGGCCCGGTCCGGACCAGAACGCCTTCCAGCGCGAGGTGCATACCCTGAAGGGCAGTGCCCGCATGGCCGGTTTCACTGTGGTCGGCGCCATCGCGCACGCGCTCGAGAGCGCGCTGAGCGTGGAGACCGAGACCGGTCTCGAGCCGCGCGATGGCTTCTTCCAGCTCACCGAGCGCGCCCTGACGGATGTCCAGCATCTGGTGGAGCGCGGGGTCGGGGCCTGGCAGATGGACGAGTCGGCCAGCGAATCGCTGCCGGCGCTGCGGAGCTGGGCCGCCGGCGAGGCCGGCGAATCGCCCGAGCCTGAGGCGGGCGCACCAGCGGAGACCGAGGCCGATGCGGGCGACGCGGAGACCGACGCACCGGCTGCCGAGGCGGCAATGCCGGCCGCAGCGGGGGACCAGCGCAGCCACGAGCCGCCGGAATCCGAGGGGCGCCGTATTCAGGACCAGGTCCGCATGGACGCCGAGGTCCTCGACAGCCTGGTGAACAACGCCGGCGAGTTGGCAACCTTCCATCGTCGATTCGAGCAGACGGTCGGGCGGGTCGAGGGCCAGGTCGACGAACTCGAGCGCACCATCGCGCGTCTGCGCGACCAGCTGCGCAAGCTCGAGATCGAGACCGAGGCGCAGATCCTGTTCCGGGTGGAGGAGGAGAGTGGCGAGGAGGCCCTGGACTTCGATCCGCTGGAGATGGACCGCTACTCCGGGATCCAGCAGCTGTCGCGGGCCCTGGCCGAAAGTGTCAGTGACCTCGAGGCCCTCAAGCAGGAAGTCGGCGACGAACTCCAGAATGCCGGCGGCATCCTGCTGCAGCAGCGCCGCGTCGGCACGGACCTGCAGGATCAGCTGATGCGCCAGCGTATGGTGCGTTTCGCCCGCATGGCGCCCCGTCTGCGCCGCGTGGTGCGCCAGGCGGGCGAGGATCTCGGCAAGCCGGTGCGGGTGGAGTTCACCGGCCAGGGGGCCGAACTCGACCGCGCCCTGCTGGAACGACTGGTGTCGCCCCTGGAACACCTGCTGCGCAATGCCATCGCCCATGGTATCGAGGCACCGGCCGAGCGCGAGCAGGCGCGCAAGGCGGTCCAGGGTCAGATCGATGTCAGCCTGGAGCAGTCGGGCAGCGAGATCCGTCTGCAGGTGACCGACGATGGTCGTGGCATCGACGCCGAGGCCATCCGCGCCCGCGCGCTCGAGCGCGGGTTGATCGCCCCCGATGCCGAAGTCTCGGACGCCCAGGCCCTGCAGCTGATCCTGCAGTCCGGCTTCTCCACCGCTGCGGAGGTCTCTCAGGTGGCCGGTCGCGGGGTAGGCCTGGACGTGGTGAACAGCGATGTGAAGCAGCTCGGCGGCACGCTGGAGATCCAGTCGACGCCCGGCAAGGGCTCGCGCTTCACCATGCGCCTGCCGTTCACGCTGGCCATCTCCCAGGCCCTGCTGGTCCAGGTGGGCGAGGAGACCTTCGCGGTCCCGATGGCCTCGGTCGAGGGCGTGGTCCGCGCCCGCGCCGAAGAGATCGACTCGCAGGATGCCAAGGCGACCTACAACTACATCGGGCAGGACTACGAGGTGCGTGGCCTGGGCGACCTGATGGGCGTGGAGAGCCAGGCCGGGGTCGAGCACTTCCCGGATCATCCCTTCCCGCTGTTGCTGGTGCGGGCGGATGACCGGCGCGTGGCTCTGCGCATCGACGGCCTGCTGGGCAGTCAGGAGGTCGTGGTGAAGTCGGTGGGCCCGGTGCTGAGTCGCATCCCGGGGGTGGCGGGTGCCACCCTGCAGGGCGATGGCTCGGTGATGCTGATTCTGGACCTCAGTATGCTGGTGCGCTTTGCCGAGGCCACCGCGTCGCTGCCGGAAGCCCCGCAGGCAGTATCCGAGGCCTCGAGCTCGAAGCGGATTATGGTGGTCGACGACTCGATCACGATCCGCAAGGTCACGGCCCGTCTGCTGACCCGCCACGGCTACGACGTGGTGACCGCGCGCGACGGTCTGGACGCCGTGGGTCTGCTCGACGAGCGCCGGCCGCACCTGATCCTGCTGGATGTCGAGATGCCGCGCATGGATGGCTTCGAGTTTGCCGCCCATGTGCGGGACCACCCGGACTTCGGGCAGGTGCCGATCATCATGATCACCTCGCGCAGCGGCACCAAGCACCGGGAGCGGGCCGACCGCCTCGGGGTGAATGGTTATCTGGGCAAGCCGTATCTGGAGAATGATCTGCTGAATGCCATCCGCGAGCAGCTGCAGGAGGTGCCGGCATGAGCGACGACGCACAGACCCAGGCGGTCGAGGCCGTGATCGTGCAGCTGGACACAGGCTCCATCCTGCTGCCGCGCAGCGCCTTTCTCGAGGTCACCACCCGCGCGGGTGCCGTGGAGCAGGACGCCGAACACCCGGAGATCCCCTGGCTGGAGCCCAGCCTGGTCTGGCAGGACGTGCAGGTGCCGGTGATCAACGTGAATCAGCTGCTGGACCCTGGCCGCGACAGCGGCGAGGACCGTCGCCGCTTTACCCGCCTGCTGGTGATGCAGGCGGTCATGCAGCCGGAGCACCTGCCGTTCTACGCGCTCGAGGTGCGCGGGACGCCGCACCCTGTGCAGATCACCCCGCAGAACATCTACGCGCTGGAAGATTCCGACGCCACCCCCTGGTCCTGGCGGGTGAAGGCCTCCGGTGTGACCACGCACCTGCTGCGCCTCGACACCCTCGAACAGCGCCTGCTGGAGATTGCCGAGGCCCAGCCGGCCTGAGGCCGCATTGGTCTCCGGGCGGGACGGGCGTTATCCCTGCAGGTCGCCCAGGCGGGCCTGGACCAGGGTCAGCAGGGCCATCGCGGCGGTTTCGGTGCGCAGGGTGCGCGGGCCCATCCCGACCCCCAGGAATCCCCGGTCCTGTGCCAGCGCGATCTCCGCGGGCGTGAGGCCGCCTTCCGGCCCGACGAACAGCGCGACCGCCGCTGGTCGGCTGCGGCCGTCCAGGCGCGCATCCAGTCCCGGCGCCCCTTCCTCGGCAAGCAAGCCCAGGGTGTCATGCCAGCCCGAGAGGACCGTGTCCGGTGGAGCGGGTTCCTGCAACTGGGGGAGCTCGTTGCGCCCGCACTGTTCCGCCGCGGCGCGCAGGATCCCGTGCCAGTGACGCTGGCGCTTGTCCAGGCCCTTGTGGGCGGCGGCCGAACGTGAGCGTTCGCAGAGCACCGGACGGATGGACTGCACCCCAAGTTCCACGGCCTTCTGGATCGCCAGGTCCATGTGATCGCCGCGGGCAATGCCCTGGAGCAGGTGGATCGGAAAGGCAGGGTGGGTCGGCGGCGCGGCACGCTCGCCCAGGTGGAAGGTGCCGTCGCGGCGACCGTTCAGTTCGAGAGTGGCCTCGAATTCGTTGCCAAGGCCGTCAAAGACGCGGCAGGGGGCGCCGCTCTTCAGGCGCAGGACCGTGGTGGCGTAGTGCAGGCGGTCCTGCGGGGCGGGAAGCGACCGCCCCGCGGCCAGTGCCTCGGATTCGAGCAGCAGCCGGGGGCAGCGCACGGGGGCTACTTCCGGTTGTCGAGGTCCAGGGCCTTCCAGATCTGTTCGGTCGGCCCGGCCTGGTTCATCGAATAGAAGTGGATCCCGGGGGCACCCTTGTTCAGTACGTCATCGGTCAGGCGCGTGGCGACCTCGATACCGAATTTGCGGATCGACTCCTTGTCGTCGCCGTAGGCCTCCATCCGCTTGCGGATGTAGCGCGGGATCTCGGCACCGCACATCTCGGAGAAGCGCACGATCTGGGTGTAGTTGGTGATCGGCATGATCCCGACAATGATCGGGATGGTGATGCCCATCTTCTCCACCCGTTCCATGAAGGCCTCGTAGGCATCCACGTTGTAGAAGTACTGGGTGATCGCGGCGTCCGCGCCGGCGTCCACCTTGGTCTTGAAGTTCTCCAGGTCCTTCTCGGCGTTCGGGGCCTGCGGATGGAACTCCGGATAGGCCGCGACCTCGATCTTGAACTGGTCATCGAACTCGGAGCGCACAAACTCCACCAGCTCGGAGGCATAGCGGAAGTCGCCGCCGGAGTTCTTGGTGCCGGACGGCAGGTCGCCGCGCAGCGCGACGATGCGGTTCACCCCGATGTCGCGGTAGCTCGACAGCAGCTCGTGCAGCTCGCCCCTGGTCGAGGAGATGCAGGAGACGTGCGGGGCGGCGGGGATGCCGTCGTTGGTGATGATGTCCTTGACCGTCTCCAGGGTGCGGTCGCGGGTGGAACCCCCGGCGCCGAAGGTGACGGAATAGAACTCGGGATTCAGGGCGCCCAGACGCTTGCGGGCCTTGGCCAGTCGCTCGGCTCCGGCCTCGTCCTTGGGCGGAAAAAACTCAACGCTGTAGACGCGTTCTTGTGCAGACATGTTTGTCCTCCAGACAAAAAGAAGGCGGACCGCACGAACATGCGGCCCGCCCCGGCGTTCACATTAACAACGAATTGAAATGTGAGGCTGGCCGATCAGTAGCGGTAGTGTTCCGGCTTGAACGGGCCATCCACCGGCAGACCCAGGTACTTGGCCTGTTCGTCGGTCAGACGGGTCAGGTTGGCACCCAGCTTCTTCAGGTGCAGCTGCGCGACCTTCTCGTCCAGGTGCTTCGGCAGCACGTAGACGTTCTTGTCGTACTGGTCGCCCTTGGTCCACAGCTCGATCTGAGCCAGGGTCTGGTTGGTGAAGGAGTTGGACATCACGAAGCTCGGATGACCGGTGCCGCAGCCCAGGTTCACCAGGCGGCCTTCGGCCAGCATGATGATCCGGTTGCCGTTCGGCAGGATGATGTGGTCAACCTGCGGCTTGATGTTCTCCCACTCGTACTTGCGCATCGCAGCCACGGCGATCTCGGAGTCGAAGTGACCGATGTTGCAGACGATGGCCTGATCCTTCATGCGGGTCATGTGATCTTCGGTGATCACGTCCTTGTTACCTGTGGCGGTAACGAAGATCTCGGCCTTGTCGGCCGCTTCTTCCATCGTGACCACGCGGAAGCCTTCCATCGAGGCCTGCAGGGCGCAGATCGGGTCGATCTCGGTGATCCACACGGTGGCACCGAGGCCGGCCAGCGACTGGGCGGCACCCTTGCCGACGTCACCGTAACCGGCAACCACGGCGATCTTGCCCGCGATCATCACGTCGGTGGCGCGCTTGATGGAGTCCACGGTGGACTCGCGGCAGCCGTACAGGTTGTCGAACTTGGACTTGGTGACCGAGTCGTTGACGTTGATCGCCGGGAAGGCCAGCTCGCCGTCCTTCGCCATCTGGTACAGGCGATGGACACCGGTGGTGGTCTCTTCGGTCACGCCCTGGATCTTGGCGAGCATGTCGGAGTACCAGGTCGGCTGTTCGGCCAGGCGTTCCTTGATCTTGGCGAACAGGGCTTCTTCTTCCTCGTTCTCCGGCTTGGCGATGACCGACTGGTCCTTCTCGGCCTTGGCGCCCAGGTGCAGCAGCAGCGTGGCGTCACCACCGTCGTCCAGGATCATGTTGGCGCCGCCGTCGAATTCGAAGATGCGGTGGCAGTAGTCCCAGTACTCTTCCAGGGTTTCGCCCTTCACGGCGAAGACCGGGGTGCCGTTGTCGGCGATCGCGGCCGCGGCGTGGTCCTGGGTGGAGTAGATGTTGCAGGAGGCCCAGCGCACGTCGGCACCCAGGGCTTCCAGGGTCTGGATCAGCACCGCGGTCTGGATGGTCATGTGCAGGGAGCCGGCGATCTTCGCGCCCTTCAGCGGCTTGGAGGCCGCGAACTCTTCGCGCGTCTGGATCAGACCGGGCATCTCGGTTTCGGCGATCGCGATTTCCTTGCGGCCGAATTCGGCAAGGTTGATGTCCTTGACGACGTAATCGGTCGTTTTCTTGTCGTTCATCACAGCATTCATGGATTAACTTCTCCGTCTATCTGGATGAGCGCCGTGTTCACGTTTCAGGGGAGCATCCGGCTGAGCCTGACGGTTAAACCGCTGCAGCGCTCCTCAGCCGGATGGGTATTTCGCTTACAAAATGTCGGGTGCTATTAGAGGCCCGCCATCTTCTTAAGTTCCTCGGCCTTGTCGGTGCGCTCCCAGGGGAGGTCGACGTCTTCGCGGCCGAAGTGACCGTAGGCGGCAGTCGGCTTGTAGATCGGGCGCAGCAGATCCATCATCTGGACCAGGCCCCACGGACGCAGGTCAAACGCTTCGCGGACGAAGCCTTCGATCTTGCGGTCATCCAGCTTGCCGGTGCCGAAGGTGTCGACGGTGATCGAGGTCGGTTCGGCCACGCCGATGGCGTAGGAGACCTGGATCTCGCACTTGTCGGCCAGGCCGGCGGCGACGATGTTCTTGGCCACGTAGCGGCCCGCGTAGGCAGCGGAACGGTCCACCTTGGACGGGTCCTTGCCGGAGAACGCGCCACCACCGTGACGGGCCATGCCGCCGTAGGTGTCGACGATGATCTTGCGGCCGGTCAGACCGGCATCGCCCACGGGACCACCGATCTCGAACTTGCCGGTCGGATTGATGTGGATCTGGTCGTCGGAGACCTGGCTCAGCCACTCGGCCGGCAGGACCTTCTTGAAGATCTCTTCGTAGACCGCTTCCTTCAGGTCCTTCTGCGAGATGTCCGGGCTGTGCTGGGTGGACAGGACCACCGCGTCCAGGCCGGCCGGCTTGCCGTCTTCATAGCGCAGGGAGACCTGGCTCTTGGCGTCCGGGCGCAGCCACGGCAGCTTGCCGCTCTTCATCAGTTCGGACTGGATGCGCACCATCTTGTGGGCGTAGAAGATCGGGGCGGGCATCAGGGTGTCGGTCTCGCGCGCGGCGTAGCCGAACATCAGGCCCTGGTCGCCGGCGCCCTGGGTGGCGCGGTCGGAGACGTCGCGGTCCACACCCATGGCGATGTCCTGGGACTGTTCGCCCAGCACGTTCAGCACGGCGCAGGTCTTGCCGTCGAAGCCCTTGTCGGAGTCGTCGTAGCCGATCTCGCAGACCGTTTCGCGCACCAGCTTCTCGTAGTCGATCTGCGCGCCGGTGGTGATCTCGCCCAGCAGCATGACCATGCCGGTCTTGGTGGCGGTTTCGCAGGCGATACGGGCGTGCGGATCCTGCTCGATGATGGCGTCGACGATGGTGTCGGAGACCAGGTCGGCCATCTTGTCGGGGTGACCCGCAGAGACCGACTCGGAAGTGAAGATGTAATCGTTGGACATTAGGCGTTCCTTTATGGTCGTTTCCATTTAGTTTTGCGCAAAACGACCTCTAGTGTAACGCGACTCGCGGGATTTTTCTAAGCCCCTCCCCGGCGAGGGTAGGGGCATGTGCCCCCCTGGTCGGTGGCGAGGGCGCAGCGTGGCGCGCCCTGGGGGCGACTTGCCCCGGTGCGAGAAAGTGGCCAAAATGCACCGCGTTTGATGGGGAGAGCTGCCCGCCGCGCTGGCTGCGCCGTCGGGTGGTACCTGCTCCCGCAGGCTGCTCGGGCCGCCGCGCGCCGGAGCGCCGGCCGATAACCGTGAGCCCCTCGTTCGGCCGACTCGTCCGGGTCGGTCGCCGCTGTCGCCTCGCGCCGCCGCCCGCCATCAGCCAAACCCAACACTACTTTAGAGCAGGAGATCAGCATGCCGACCCGTAGAGAGCTTGCCAACGCCATCCGCGCCCTGTCGATGGACGCGGTTCAGAAGGCCAATTCCGGTCACCCGGGTGCGCCGATGGGGATGGCAGACATCGCCGAGGTGCTGTGGAACGATTACATGCAGCATAACCCGGCGAACCCGAGCTGGCCGGATCGCGACCGCTTCGTGTTGTCCAACGGCCACGGCTCCATGCTGGTCTACTCCCTGCTGCACCTGACCGGCTACGACCTGCCGATGGACGAGATCAAGCAGTTCCGTCAGCTGCACTCCAAGACCCCGGGTCACCCCGAATACGGCTACACCGCCGGCGTCGAGACCACCACCGGGCCGCTGGGCCAGGGGATCTCCAACGCGGTGGGCATGGCGCTGGCCGAGAAGATGATGGCCGCCCACTTTAACCAGCCCGGGCACGACATCGTCGACCACAACACCTACGCCTTCCTCGGCGACGGCTGCATGATGGAAGGGATCTCCCACGAGACCTGCGCGCTGGCCGGCACCCTGGGCCTGGGCAAGCTGATCGCCTTCTGGGATGACAACGGCATCTCCATCGACGGCGAAGTCGAGGGCTGGTTCACCGACGACACCCCGGGCCGCTTCGAGGCCTACGGCTGGCACGTGGTGCGCGGCGTGGACGGCCACGACGCCGATGCGGTCAAGGCCGCGATCGAAGAGGCCCGCAAGCACAGCGACAAGCCGAGCCTGATCTGCTGCCGCACCGTGATCGGCTTCGGTTCGCCGAACAAGTCCGGCAAGGAAGAGTGCCACGGCGCCGCCCTCGGCGACGACGAAGTGGCCCTGACCCGCAAGGAGCTGGGCTGGAACCACGGCCCGTTCGAGATTCCGGACGATATCTACGCTGGCTGGAGCGCGAAGGACAAGGGTGCCAAGGCCGAGTCCGAGTGGAAGGAGCGCTTTGCCGCGTACAAGCAGGCGCACCCGGAACTGGCCGCCGAGTTCGAACGCCGCATCGCCGGTGATCTGCCCGCCGACTGGAGCGAGAAGGCCAGTGCCTTCATCAAGGAGACCGTCGAGAAGGCCGAGAAGGTTGCCTCGCGCAAGGCCTCGCAGAACACCATCGGCGGTTACGCCCCGGCGCTGCCGGAACTGCTGGGCGGCTCCGCCGACCTGGCCGGGTCCAACCTGACCATGTACAGCGGTTCCAAGGGCGTCAGCAAGGACGACGCCGCCGGCAACTACGTGTTCTACGGCGTGCGCGAGTTCGGCATGGCCGCGATCATGAACGGCATCGCCCTGCACGGCGGCTTCATCCCGTACGGCGGCACCTTCCTGATCTTCTCGGACTACGCCCGCAACGGCATCCGCATGTCCGCGCTGATGAAGCAGCGCGTGATGTACGTGCTGACCCATGACTCCATCGGTCTCGGCGAAGACGGCCCGACCCACCAGCCGGTCGAGCAGACCCCGAGCCTGCGCCTGATCCCGAACCTCAATGTGTGGCGTCCCTGCGACGCGGTCGAGACCGCGGTGGCCTGGAAGGCCGGCATCGAGCGCACCGACGGCCCGTCCGCGTTCATCCTGTCGCGTCAGGGCCTGCCGCACATGGAACGTGATGGCGAGCAGCTCGCCAACATCGCCCGCGGCGGCTACGTGCTGAAGGACTGCGACGGCACCCCCGACCTGATCCTCATCGCCACCGGTTCCGAGGTCGAGCTGGCCGTCCAGGCCGCCGACGAACTGGCCGGCGAGGGCAAGAAGGTGCGCGTGGTCTCCATGCCCTGCGTCGAGTTGTTCGAACAGCAGGACCCGGCCTACCGCGAGGCCGTGCTGCCGAACGCGGTGCGTGCGCGGGTCGCCATCGAGGCCGGCGCAACGACCACCTGGTACAAGTTCACCGGCCTCGACGGCGCGGTGTTCGGGCTGGACCGCTTCGGCGAGTCCGCGCCGGGGGGCGCCCTGTTCGACTACTTCGGCTTCAAGCCGGCGAACGTCGCCCAGGTCGCGCGTGACGTGCTGAACGGCTGAGTCCGCAACGATTTCGCATAAGCAATAGAGAGGAGACTCCCATGTCTATCAAGGTTGGTATCAACGGCTTCGGTCGTATCGGTCGCATGGCCTTCCGCGCCATCGCCAAGGATTTCCCGAACCTGCAGGTGGTCGGTATCAACGACCTGCTGGACCCGGAATACCTGGCCTACATGCTGCGCTACGACTCCGTGCACGGCCGCTTCGACGGCGACATCAGCGTCGACGGCGACCACCTGGTCGTGAACGGCAACCGCATCCGCCTGACCGCCGAGAAGGATCCGGCCGCGCTGAAGTGGGGCGACATCAACGCCGACATCGTGATCGAGTCCACCGGCCTGTTCCTGACCGCCGAGACCGCGCAGAAGCACCTGGACGCCGGCGCCAAGAAGGTGGTGATGTCCGCGCCGTCCAAGGACGACACTCCGATGTTCGTCTACGGCGTGAACCACGGTGACTACGCGGGCCAGAACATGGTCTCCGCCGCCTCCTGCACCACCAACGCCCTGGCCCCGGTGGCCAAGGTGCTGAACGACACCTGGGGCATCAAGCGTGGCCTGATGACCACCGTGCACGCCGCCACCGCGACCCAGAAGACCGTCGACGGCCCGTCCATGAAGGACTGGCGCGGCGGCCGCGGCATCCTGGAGAACATCATTCCGTCCTCCACCGGTGCGGCCAAGGCTGTGGGCAAGGTGCTGCCGGAACTGAACGGCAAGCTGACCGGCATGGCCTTCCGTGTGCCGACCTCCGACGTCTCCGTGGTCGACCTGACCGTGGAACTGAACGGCGACGCCAAGTACGACGACGTTTGCGCGGCCATGAAGAAGGCCTCCGAGGGCGAGCTGAAGGGCGTGCTGGGATACACCGACGAGCTGGTGGTCTCCACCGACTTCCGTGGCTACACCGCCCCGTCCGTGTTCGACGCCGGCGCCGGCATCCAGCTGGACCCGACCTTCGTGAAGGTCGTCGCCTGGTACGACAACGAGTACGGCTACACCTGCAACATGCTGCGCATGGTGGAGCACGTCGCCAAGTAATGGCGGACGGCCGGGCCCTCTCCAGGGTCCGGCCGTTTCTCTTCCCGGGTCCAGAGGCCTGGGGCCAGCCCCTTCGGGGGCTAGCCCGAAGCCTTTTTCCTTTATCTTTCTTTTCAACCGTATTTCGAGAGGTACTCCCATGTCTGTCATCAAGATGACCGATCTCGACCTGCAGGGTCGCCGCGTACTGGTGCGTCAGGATCTGAACGTCCCGGTGAAGGACGGCAAGGTCACCTCCGACGCCCGCATCCGTGCGAGCCTCGAGACCGTGCAGAAGGCGCTGGACGGTGGCGCCGCCGTGATGCTGATGTCGCACCTGGGCCGCCCCACCGAGGGCGAGTTCTCCGAGGAGGATTCCCTGGCCCCGGTCGCCGAGCACATGGCCGGTCTGCTGGGCCGAGAGGTGCGTCTGGTGCGCGATTACCTCGACGGTGTGGACGCCCAGCCGGGCGAGGTGATCCTGCTTGAGAACGTGCGTTTCAACGCCGGCGAGAAAAAGGACGACGAGGCCCTGGCGAAGAAGTACGCGGCCCTGTGCGACGTGTTCGTGATGGACGCCTTCGGCACCGCCCACCGCGCCCAGGCCTCGACCCACGGCGTGGCGAAGTTCGCCCCGCAGGCCTGTGCCGGCCCGCTGCTGGCCAAGGAGCTGGAGGCCCTCGGCCATGCCCTGGAGACCCCGAAGCGCCCGCTGGTGGCCATCGTCGGCGGCTCCAAGGTCTCGACCAAGCTGACCGTGCTGGAGTCGCTGTCCAACGTGGTGGATCAGCTGATCGTCGGCGGCGGGATCGCCAACACCTTCATCGCCGCCCAGGGCCACAGCGTGGGCAAGTCGCTGTTTGAAGCCGACCTGGTGGACGAGTCCAAGCGCCTGATGGAGGCGGCTCGGGCGAAGGGCGGCGAGATCCCGGTCCCCACTGACGTGACCGTGGGCAAGGAATTCTCCGAATCGACCCCGGCCGAGACCAAGTCGGTCGACGCGGTGGCCGATGACGACATGATCTTCGACGTCGGCCCCGAGACCGCGGCGACCTACGCCGAGGCCCTGCGCAACGCCGGCACCATCGTCTGGAACGGCCCGGTGGGCGTGTTCGAGTTCGACCAGTTCGCCGGTGGCACCAAGGCCCTGGGCGAGGCCATCGCCGAGAGCAACGCGTTCTCCATCGCCGGCGGGGGCGACACCCTGGCCGCGATCGACAAGTACAACCTGGCCGATCGCATCAGCTATATCTCCACCGGCGGTGGCGCCTTCCTCGAGTTCCTGGAAGGCAAGACCCTGCCGGCCGTCGCCATCCTGGAAGAACGCGCCAAGGGCTGACGCCCGGGCGCGTCCACCGCTGACGGAGATCGACGCGGATGAGACGTACCAAGATCGTGGCCACCCTCGGGCCGGCCACGGACAGCGACGATGCCATGGAGGCCATCATCCGGGCGGGTGTGGATGTGGTCCGGCTGAACTTTTCGCATGGCGACCCGGACGACCATCGTCAGCGCCTGGCTCGGTTGCGCGCGGCCTCCGAGCGCGCCGGACGCTGTGTCGGGGTCCTCGGTGACCTGCAGGGGCCGAAGATCCGGATCGACCGGTTCCAGCAGGGCAAGGTGCATCTGGAAGAGGGCGCGCCCTTCGCGCTGGATGCCGAGCTGGATCGGGATGCCGGGGATGCCACCCAGGTGGGGCTGACCTACAAGGACCTGCCGGCCGATGTGGTGCCGGAGGATATCCTGCTGCTGGACGACGGCCGCATCGTGCTGAAGGTCAAGGCAGTGAAGGGCAGCCGGATCGAGACCACGGTGCAGGTCGGCGGGGAGCTGTCCAACAACAAGGGCATCAATCGCCAGGGCGGCGGACTCTCCGCTCCGGCGATCACGGACAAGGACCGCGAAGACATCCGCCTGGCCGCCGAGCTGCAGGTGGACTACCTCGCCGTGTCCTTCCCGCGTTCCGCGCAGGACCTGCACCTGGCGCGCAGCCTGCTGAAGGATGCCGGCTGGGAGGCCGGGATCTGCGCCAAGATCGAGCGCTCCGAGGCCCTGGAGGTGATCGACGAGATCATCGCCGCCTCCGAGGTGATCATGATCGCGCGCGGCGATCTGGGTGTGGAGATTGGTGACGCCGAGCTGCCGGGCGTGCAGAAGACCCTGATCAC
Organism: Thioalkalivibrio sp. ALE17; assembly: GCF_000425605.1. Classification (NCBI taxonomy): domain Bacteria; kingdom Pseudomonadati; phylum Pseudomonadota; class Gammaproteobacteria; order Chromatiales; family Ectothiorhodospiraceae; genus Thioalkalivibrio; species Thioalkalivibrio sp. ALE17. The sequence continues at coordinate 194,023 of NZ_KE384404.1, read as the reverse complement.
CCGGGCACGGACCCTCAATCGTCTGGTCATCACCGCGACCCAGATGATGGAGACCATGATCCAGAACCCGATCCCGACCCGCGCCGAGGTGTTCGACGTGGCGAATGCGGTGCTCGACGGCACCGACGCGGTGATGCTCTCCGGCGAGACCGCCACCGGGCGCTACCCGGCGCGCGTGGTCACCAGCATGGACCGGATCTGCGAGGCCGCGGAGCGTCAGCGCGCCGCGCGTCAGTCCGACCACCGCATGGATTCGACCTTCGGCCGGGTCGACGAGGCCATCGCGATGGCCACCATGTACACGGCGAACCATCTGGATGTCGCCGCGATCGCCGCGCTGACCGAGTCCGGCTCCACCGCACTGTGGATGTCGCGCATCAGTTCGGGCATCCCGATCTACGCGCTCACCCAGCACGAGTCCACCAGCCGCCGCATGACGCTATATCGCGGCGTCTACCCGGTGACCCTGAACCCGATCCCCGAGAGCCACGAAAGTGTGAACCGTGAAGCGGTGAACTTGCTCAAGGCCGAGGGCGTCGTGCAGGATGGCGGGCTGGTTATCATTACGAAGGGCGACCTGCAGGGCGAGCATGGCGGTACCAACGCCATGAAGATCGTGCGCGTCGGCGAACTGGCCTGACCCGCGCACCGCCCGTGGTCGAGCAGTCAAGAATCGGTTTATCTACTACCTCAGTCCGAATCCCGTAAGGAGGAATCCATGGCACTGATCTCACTTCGCCAGCTTCTGGACCATGCCGCCGAGCATGGCTATGGCATGCCGGCGTATAACGCCAACAACATGGAACAGGTCCACTCGATCATGGAAGCGGCCGCTGCGGTCGACTCCCCGGTGATCATTCAGGCCTCCGCCGGAGCCCGCAAGTACGCCGGCGAGCCCTTCCTGCGTCACAACATCATCGCCGCGATCGAGCAGTACCCGGACATCCCGGTCGTGCTGCACCAGGACCACGGCTCCGAGCCGGCGGTCTGCCTGCGTTCCATCCAGTCCGGTTTCAGCTCGGTGATGATGGACGGCTCCCTGATGCCCGACATGAAGACCCCGGCCACCTACGAGTACAACCGTGACGTAACCGCCAAGGTCTCCGAGATGGCGCACTCCTGCGGTGTCTCCGTGGAAGGCGAGCTGGGTTGCCTGGGCTCTCTGGAAACCGGTCAGGCCGGCGAGGAAGACGGCTCCGGGGCCGAGGGCACCCTGTCCCACGACCAGCTGCTGACCGACCCGGACGAGGCGGCCGACTTCGTGAAGAACACCAAGTGCGACGCCCTGGCGATCGCCATCGGTACCTCCCATGGCGCCTACAAGTTCACCCGTCCGCCGACCGGTGACATCCTCGCCATCGAGCGCATCAAGGAGATCCACAAGCGCATCCCGGATACCCATCTGGTCATGCACGGGTCCTCCTCCGTTCCGCAGGAGTGGCTGGACATCATCAACAAGTACGGCGGCGACATGGGCGAGACCTATGGCGTGCCGGTTGAAGAGATCCAGGAAGGCATCAAGCACGGCGTGCGCAAGGTCAACATCGACACCGACCTGCGTATGGCCTCCACCGGTGCGGTGCGCAAGTTCCTGGCCGAGAATCCGAAGGAATTCGACCCGCGCAAATTCCTGAAGGCCTCCACCGCGGCCATGAAGGACATCTGCCAGGCCCGTTACGAGGCCTTCGGTTGCGCCGGCATGGCGTCCAAGATCAAGCCGATCTCCCTGGACGACATGGTCAAGCGCTACCTGTCCGGCGAGCTGGATCCCAAGGTCAACTGATCCTGCGGATTGCAGCACGAAAAAGGGGGCTTCGGCCCCCTTTTTTTGTGCCATGATGCCGCCATCGGAACACCGTTATGGAGGATTCCTCGATGCACCGAAGGATGCCCCAGATTCTTGCTCTTCTGCTGTTCGTGGCGTTCGCCGGAGCGGCTCAGGCCAACCCGTTCAGCCGCGAGATCGATCCGCAGGACATTATCGACCGCGCCCAGGCGACGGTGGAGAACATGGCCACCCATCCCGAGTACGAGTCCCTGAAGGAGGACCTGCGCGACGCGCGCGGCGTGGTTATTTTCCCGCGCGTGGCACGCGGTGCCTTCCTGATCGGGGGGTCTGGCGGAATCGGGGTGTTCCTCGCGTGGGACGACGAGCGCGGCGACTATTCCCCGGTGGCCTTCTACTCGCTCGGCTCGGTCAGCTTCGGCATGCAGTTCGGCGGCGATGCCGCCGAGGTGGTGATGGTCGCGCGCACCCAGGATGCGGTCGACTCCATGTTCGGCTCTGCCATCCGTCTCGGGGCGGATGCGTCGGTGGCCGCGGGCCCGGTGGGGGCCGGTCGCAGTGCGACCCCCACGGCCGACTTCCTGTCGTATTCCCGCGCCCGCGGCGCCTACCTGGGGATGAGTCTCTCCGGTTCGCGTATGACCGTGCGTGACGACTTCAACGAGGCCTACTACGGCGAATCGCAGCGCCCGGTGCATATCATCGAGACCCGCCGGGTCGACCGCGAAGGGACCCGCGCCCTGCGCGAGACGCTGGCCGGTTTCCGTGCCGATGCCGCCGACGAGGAGCCGGCCCCGGCCGACTCCGAAGCCCGTGGTCAGGAGCGCGAGTCCTCCGGCGGGGTGCGCCCGGACAACTTCGAGGTCGAGAGCTTCTGAACCAGCGCTGCGCGGGTGATGCCTTCCGGTGACGTGATGACCGGGGCGCGGGTCCGGGCGCGCAGGGCCGTGGCGTTGTCGAGCCGCGGGTCGCAGTCCGCTCGGCGGCGGTTGAGCACAATCCCGGCCAGACTCAGGCCGCGCCGTTCGAGCGCCTCCAGGGTCAGCAGGCAGGTATTCAGCGTGCCCAGCCGGTCCTCCGCGACCAGCAGCACCGGCAACCCGAGGTGCTCGGCGAGGTCCGCGTTCAGGCCGTCGGCACAAAGCGGCGAGTAGAAGCCCCCCGCGCCCTCCACCAGCCGTGGCCCCGTGCCTTCGCCGGCGCAGGCCGCCGCCAGTTCCGCGAGCGTCAGGTGCACGCCCTGGTTCGCGGCGGCCTGGTCGGGGGCGATGGCATCGGGGAAGCGCCAGGGGGTGACCTGTGCGATCGCGGTGTCCGGCAGGCCGGCCGCGCGGGTCAGGTTCAGCCCGTCCTCGGGCAGCAGGCCGTCGGGGCCCGGCGGGCAGCCCGACTCCACCGGTTTGCGCGGTTGCGGCGCCAGGCCCTGCTGCCGCCAGCACTCCAGCAGCGCGCAGCCGACGAAGGTCTTGCCGACGCCGGTATCGGTGCCGGTGACGAACAGGCCCTGCAGGGTCTCGCTCATGCGGCGCGGGTCAGGCGCTCCAGGGCCTCGCGGTAGCGCGCGGCGGTCTGTTCCACCACCGCCGCGGGCAGTTCGGGGCCCGGCGGCTGCTTGTCCCAGTCCAGGGTCTCGAGGTAGTCGCGCACGTACTGCTTGTCGAAGGACTCGGGGCTGCGCCCCGGCGCGTACTGGTCGGCCGGCCAGAAGCGCGAGGAGTCCGGGGTCAGCACTTCGTCGATCAGGTGCAGCGTGCCGTTGGCGTCGACGCCGAACTCGAACTTGGTGTCGGCGATGATGATCCCGCGCCCGGCCGCGTAGTCGCGTGCCATCGCGTAGATCGCCAGCGCCGCATCGCGGACCTGGCGGGCCCGCTCCGCGCCGATGGTGGCGACCACCGCATCGAAGTCGATATTGGCGTCGTGGTCACCGACGTCCGCCTTGGTGCTGGGCGTGAAGATCGCCTCCGGGAGCTGCGAGGCGAGTTCCAGCCCGTCCGGCAGCGGAATGCCGCAGACCGCGCCGCTCGCCTGGTAGTCCTTCCAGCCGGAGCCGATCAGGTACCCGCGCACCACGGCCTCCACCGGCAGGGCCTCCAGCCGGCGGATCACCAGGCTGCGTCCTTCCAGTGGGGCACGAATCGCCGGGTCCGGGATGACCTGCTCCAGCGGGATATCGGTCAGCTGGTTGGGGATGCCCAGCTCGCGCTGGATCTTGTCCATCCAGAACCGGGTGATCTCGGTCAGCACCCGGCCCTTGCCGGGCACGCCGGTCGGCAGGATCACGTCGAACGCGGACAGGCGGTCGGTGGTGACCATCAGCCAGTGATCGGCATCCACCGCGTAAAGGTCGCGCACCTTGCCGCGATGGACGAGTTCCAGGTCGGGGATATGGCTTTCGAGCAGGGTATCGGTCATGCGGCGATTCTACCGGGCGCGGGCTTGATGCACCACGAAGCTCACGAAGACACGAAGAAGGTCAACGGCGGTTGCACTACGGAGGACACAGAGAGCACAGAGAAGGCCGTAATGGTATCGGGGGCGGCAGGATGTGCAGAGATGTGCAGAGCAAAGCGAATCGCATCATGTCTCTGTAGCTCCGACCGGGGTTTTCTTCGTGCCTTCGTGTGCTTCGTGGTGAACACGGCTTGTCGGGTGGGGCCGGGGTCGCTATCGTTCGGGCCATGACTGAGACGGCTGGCAATAGGGCGCCGCGCGTGGGCGTGGTAATGGGGAGCACCTCCGACTGGGCCACGATGGAGCGGGCGGTGGATGTGCTGGATGAACTCGGCATTCCGTTCGAGGCCCGGGTGGTCTCCGCCCATCGCACGCCGGATCTGCTGTTCGAGTACGCCGAACAGGCGCGCGGGCGCGGGCTGCAGGCGATCATCGCCGGGGCGGGCGGGGCCGCGCACCTGCCGGGGATGCTCGCCTCCAAGACCCCGGTACCGGTGCTGGGCGTACCGGTGGCCTCGCGTCACCTGAAGGGCCAGGACTCGCTGCTCTCCATCGTCCAGATGCCGCGCGGGATCCCGGTGGCGACCTTCGCGATCGGCGAGGCGGGGGCCGCCAACGCGGCGCTCTTTGCCGCCGCGATGCTGGCCAATACCGATCCCGAACTGCGCGAGCGTCTGGATGCCTTCCGCCAGTCCCAGAGCCAGGCCGTGCTCGGGCAGACCCTGCCGCCGGACCCGTCATGATCCAGCCACCTGCGACTCTCGGGCTGCTCGGTGGGGGGCAGCTCGGCCGCTATTTCGTGGAGGCCGCACAGGGCATGGGTTATGCCGTCTGGGTGCTCGACCCGGACCCGGCCAGCCCGGCCGGGCGGGTGGCAGCGCGCCACTTGTGCCAGGCCTTTGACGACCCCGATGCCCTGCAGGCGCTGGCCGGGGCCTGCGAGGTGATTACCACCGAGTTCGAGAACATCCCGCGCGCCGCGGTGGAGTGGCTGGATGCCCACGCCTGTCTGCGCCCCGGGCCACGCGCCCTGACGGTTGCCCAGGACCGCCTCGAGGAGAAGGCCTTTCTCGGCGAGATCGGCGTGGCGGTGGCCCCGTGGCAGGCGGTGCCGGCGGGTCTGACGCCCGAGGTGCAAACCGATGCCGGAGCCCCGGGTTTCCCGGCAATCCTGAAGACCGCGCGCCTGGGTTATGACGGCAAGGGGCAGGTGCGGCTGGCCGCGGCCGGCGAACTGCCGGCGGCGCATGCCGAGCTGGGCCAGGTGGACTGCGTGCTGGAGTCCCGGGTGGAGCTGGAGCGCGAGCTGTCGGTGCTGGTTGCGCGTACCGCCGATGGCGCCACCGAGGCCTTTCCGGTCGCGGAGAACACCCATCGTGACGGCATCCTGCACCTGACGCGCGTCCCGGCACGGGCCGGGGACGAGGTGCGCGAGCGCGCCACGGCCATCGCCCGGCACGTCGCCGAGCGGCTCGACTATCAGGGGGTGCTGGCGGTCGAGTTCTTCCTCACGGCGGACGGCGAACTGCTGGTCAACGAGATCGCGCCGCGTCCCCACAATTCCGGGCATTACAGCCTGGATGCCTGCACCGTCAGCCAGTTCGAGCAGCAGGTGCGCGCGGTCTGCGCCCTGGGGCTGGCGCCGGCCCTGCTGACCGCGCCGGTGGCGATGGTGAATCTGCTGGGTGACCTGTGGCCCGCGGGCGGCACGCCCGACTGGCGGGGCGTGCTGGCGGCCGGCCGGGCGCGACTGCACCTGTACGGCAAGGCTGAGGCGCGCCCGGGGCGCAAGATGGGGCATGTGAACGTACTCGGCCTGCCGGGCGAGGATGATGCCACCGCGGTGGCCTCCACTGCCGAGACCCTGTGGCAGGGCCTGGCCAGTGCCGGCGGGGAGGGCGCCGCATGACCGAGGCATTCCCAAATGCCCAGGCGCGACGCGCCCGACAGGCGGAGCTCAAGCGCGACCTTGAGTTCGAGGACACCCTGGCGGGCGAGCATCTGCGGTTTCGCACCACCTGGGGGCTGTTCTCCCCGCGGCGAATCGACGACGGCACCCGCATGCTGCTGGAGCGCATCGAGGTGCATCCGGCGGACGCCTGCCTGGACCTTGGCTGCGGCTACGGCCCGATCGGCCTGACGCTTGCGCGCAAGGCCCCGCAGGGGCTGACGACCCTGGTCGATACCAACTATCTGGCGGTGGAGTACAGCCAGCGCAACGCCGAGCTCAACGGCATCGCCAATGTGGAGTGTCTGACCAGCAACGGCTTCTCGCGCATCCGCGATCGGCGGTTCGATCTGGTGACCTCCAATCTGCCGGCCAAGGTCGGGCGCGAGATGCTGCAGACCTATCTGCTGGACGCCCACGAGCAGATGAACCCCGGCGGACGCATCTATGTCGTAACCATTACCGGACTGCGGCGGTTCATCGAGAAGGGGTTCAAGGACGTGTTCGGCAACTACGACAAGGTCAAGCAGGGCCGCGAGTACACTGTCGCGGCCGCCGTGCGCGAGCCCGACTGACCATGGTCGAGGGGGCGGGCGAACTCCCGGTCGCGCTCCGCGTGCTGTCCGCCGTGCTGCTGGGCCTCGGCATGCTGGTCATGCTCCGGCGCATGCCCTGGGAGGCCTTCTTCGTGCCCGGTCGCGCGCAGCTGTTCGTGATCGCCACGCTGTGCCTGCTGCTGATCTGGAGCCTGCGGGCGCAGACGCTCGATGGCCTCGCCCTGCACTTCCTTGGCATGACCACCGTGACCCTGATGTTCGGCTGGCAGCTGGCGATCCTGATGGTGTTTCTGGTGGTGGCGACCCTGGGCCTGTTCGGCGCCCTGCCGCTGGCGGCCTTCCCGCTGACGGTCCTGCTGGCCGGCATCCTGCCGGTCGCGGTCACCTGGGGGTTGCTGCGGCTGTCCCAGAACTACCTGCCCGCGCACATGTTCATCTATCTCTATGCGGTGGGCTTCCTCGGCGGCGCGCTTTCGGTGGTGGCGACCGTGCTGGCCTCGGCGGCGATCTACGGCCTGTTCACCGAGCTGGCCTGGGTCGACATCTATCGCGACTACCTGCGCTACCTGGCATTGCTGGTGCTGCCCGAGGCGGTGGTCAACGGGATCGTGATTACCGGGCTGGTGATGGTGCGCCCCGAGTGGCTGGCGACCTGGTCGGACGAGCGCTACATCCACGGCCGCTGAGGCCGAGAATGGCCTGGTGCCGCGCTGCAGGGATGCCCCTGTTTGATTCTGTGTTAATGCAGCATTCAGGAAGCGCCTGCTAATGTTCGCATCAAGGCGGGGCGTGAACTCCGTCCAGGATCGAGAACGAGGAGACCACAACAATGAAAACCAAGCTGTTCGTGCTGGCCGGTATCGCCGGCAGTGTCCTGATGCTGTCCACCATGGCGCAGGCCGCCGACATCCAGGCCGGCCAGACCAAGTACCAGAACACCTGCGCCAGCTGCCACGGCGCGCAGGGTCAGGGCCAGGCGATCTTCCCGGCACTGGCCGGCAAGGACGCGGACTACCTGACCGACAAGCTGGAGCGCTATCGCGCCGGCGAGGAGGTGGGTGATCACACGGCCCTGATGCGTCCGCAGGCCCAGGGGCTGAGCGATGACGACATCGCCAATCTGTCCAGCTACATGGCGGCCGAGTTCAACTGATCCGGGCGCACTGCCGCTGGCAGGCGAGACCGCGACGGGCCGGGGGTTCTCCCCCGGCCCGTTTGCGTTGGAGGGCGCGTCACATGCGTCGCCTTTTGCCTGGCATGGCGGCATCCGGTAAAGTTTCGCGGTTCCGAGAGCGTGGCCGATGGTCGGTCCCGCTATCCCAGAGATTCCTGCGAGGCTTTCCATGGCACAACCCGATTTCATCGCCCCGTCCATCCTGTCCGCCGATTTTGCCCGCCTGGGCGAGGAAGTCGACAACGTCCTGGCCGCCGGGGCCGACACCGTCCACTTCGACGTGATGGACAACCACTACGTGCCGAACCTGACCATTGGCCCGCTGGTCTGCGATGCCCTGCGCAAGCACGGCGTGACCGCGCCGATTGACGTGCACCTGATGGTCAAGCCGGTGGATCGTATCATCCCGGACTTCGCCCAGGCCGGTGCCAGCTACATCACCTTCCACCCGGAGGCCTCCGACCACATCGACCGCACCCTCCAGCTGATCCACTCCGAGGGCTGCAAGGCCGGACTGGTGTTCAACCCGGCCACGCCGCTGTCCTATCTCGAGTACGTGATGGACAAGGTCGACATGATCCTGCTGATGTCGGTGAACCCGGGCTTTGGTGGCCAGAAGTTCATCCCGGCCACGCTCGACAAGCTGCGCGCCGCGCGCAAGATGATCGACGACTCCGGGCGTGATATCCGCCTCGAGATCGACGGCGGCGTGAAGGCCGACAACATCCGCGAGATCAAGGCCGCCGGGGCTGACACCTTCGTTGCCGGGTCTGCGATCTTCGGTGCCGGCAGCGACTCCGATCCGAACCGCTACGACAGCATCATCCAGCAGATGCGCGACGAGCTGGCCAAGGCCTGAATCGACGGCCACTGGAGACCGGGATGTCCCTGAAACGCCCCCGCATGATCCTGATTGACCTGGACGGCACGCTGATCGACAGCGTGCCGGACCTGGCCTACAGCGTGGACGCGATGATGCGCGAACTGGGGCTGCCCGAACGTGGCGAGCCGGCCGTGCGCAACTGGGTCGGCAACGGGGTGGAACGGTTGGTCAAGCGGGCGCTGGTGAACGACCTCGAGGGCGAGCCGGACCCGGAGGCCTTCGAGCGGGCGCTGCCCGTCTTCATGCGCATCTACCAGGAGAACACCGCGGGGCGCTCGCCGCTGTACCCGGGGGTGCGCGAGGGGCTGGACCAGCTGAAGGCCGCGGGCTTCCGCCTGGGCTGCGTGACCAACAAGGCCGAGCGCTTCACGGTGCCGCTGCTGCGCGAGAAGGGCATCCTCGACGACTTCGAGATCGTGGTCGCTGGCGACGCCCTGCCGCAGAAGAAGCCGGACCCGGCGCCGCTGCTGCATGCGGCGAAGGAGTTGGGTGTCGACCCCTCCGAGGCGCTGATGGTCGGGGACTCGAAGAGCGACGTGAAGGCGGCGCGCGCCGCCGGCTTCCAGATCGTCTGCATGACCTACGGCTACAATCACGGCGACGACATCCGCGACGAGGACCCGGACGCGGTTCTCGACCGGCTGGACGAACTGCCCGGACTGCTGCCCGCTCGGGCGGCCTAGGGAAACACGGACCCATGATTGCAACGGACCGGACAACGGAGCGATGGCGAGACGGTGAATGATCCGCCGCGCCGTCCATCCCCCTTGTCAGGAACCGTTGTGATGACCCCCGAACAGTTCGATCAGCTGGCCCGCGAGGGCTATAACCGCATCCCGCTGGTGCGCGAGGTCCTGGCGGATCTCGAAACCCCGCTGTCCATCTTCCTGAAGCTGGCCAACCGGCCGTACTCCTACCTGTTCGAGTCGGTGCAGGGCGGGGAGCGCTGGGGTCGGTATTCCTTTATCGGGCTGCCGGCACGCACCCGGGTGCGGGTGCACGGCCATGACATCACGGTGGAGACCGATGGCGAGGTGGTCGAACAGACCACGGAGACCGACCCGCTGGCCTGGGTCGAGGCCTACCAGGCGCGCTTCAAGGTGGCCGAACTGCCGGGCCTGCCGCGCTTCACCGGTGGTCTGGTCGGCTATTTCGGGTTCGAGACCGTGCGCCTGATCGAGCCGCGCCTGGAAGGCCCGGAAAAGCCCGATGCCCTGGGGCTGCCGGACATCCTGCTGATGGTCTCGGAGGAGGTCGTGGTCTACGACAACCTCTCCGGCCGGCTGTACCTGGTGGTGCACGCCGATGCGACCCAGGCCGATGGCCAGGCCGTGGCGGCCACGCGTCTGGATGAGCTGGAGACCCGTCTCGGCGAGCCGCTGGTGCCCCCGGAGGATCCACCACATCCGCATGCGGTGCCGGAGTACGTGCCGGGGTGGTCGGCCGAGGGTTTCCAGGCCGCGGTCGCGCGGGCACAGGAATACATCATGGACGGCGACGTGATGCAGGTGGTGCTGGCGCAGCGCATGAGCGTGCCGTTCTCCGCACCGCCGCTGGACCTGTACCGCGCCCTGCGTGCGCTGAACCCCTCGCCGTACATGTACTACCTGGACCTGGACGACCACCACGTGGTCGGGGCCTCGCCGGAGATCCTGGTGCGCCTGGAGGACGACCGTGTGACCGTGCGCCCGATCGCCGGCACCCGCCCGCGCGGGCGCACCGAGGAGGAAGATCGCGCGCTGGAGGCCGAACTGCTGGCGGACCCGAAGGAGCGCGCCGAGCACCTGATGCTGATCGATCTCGGACGCAACGACGTTGGCCGGGTCTGCGAGATCGGCTCGGTGGAGGTGACCGACACCATGAGCATCGAGCGCTATTCGCACGTGATGCACATCGTCTCCAACGTGGAGGGCCGACTGGCCCCGGGGCACTCGCCGATGGATGTGCTGCGCGCGACCTTCCCCGCCGGGACGGTCTCCGGTGCGCCGAAGATCCGGGCACTGGAGATCATCGACGAGTTGGAACCGGTCAAGCGCGGCCCGTACTCCGGCGCGGTCGGCTACCTCTCCTGGTCCGGCAACATGGACACCGCGATCGCCATCCGCACGGCCGTGCTGCACGACGGCGAGCTGCATATCCAGGCCGGGGCCGGCGTGGTGCACGACTCGGTACCCGAGAGCGAGTGGCAGGAGACCCTGAACAAGGGACGTGCGGTGGTGCGCGCGGCCGAGACCGCCCTGGGTGGCCTGGGGCCCCGGCGCCACCGCGACTGAGAGGGCCAACTATGCGCGGCCGCCTTCGCATCTTGTTGCTGGCGCTGCTGGTATGGCTGCTACCGGGGCTGGCGGCGGCGCAGATCGTGGTGCTGGTGCCCGGTGGCTGGGATCGCGGCGACGGCTTTCGCCATGCCGGCGTCACCGCGGCCCTGAACGCCGCCGGGTATGCCGATGGCGGCCGGGCTCGGCCGGAGGCCCCCTGGTTCGATCGTGCTCCCGACCCGGCCCCGCGCCAGTTCTATACCGTGGACCTGCCGGCGGGCGGAGTGCCGCCCGAGCGCGCGCGGGCGCTGGGTCAGGTCGTCGAGGCCCTGGCGCGGCGCCATCCGGGGCAGGAACTGGTGCTGGTCGGGCATTCCAGTGGCGGTGTTGTGGCGCGCGAGCTGCTGGTGCGCCAGCCGCACCCGGCAATCTCCACTCTGGTGACGTTTTCCGCTCCGCATGCGGGGAGCGGCTGGTCCGCCCTGGCGCGTTCGGTGACGGATGCGCTGGCCGATTCTGCCCTGGGGTTGTATGCCCCGTTTATCGGGATCGAGGGTATGCACCGGCGCGAGGGTCTCTGGGGGCCGGAGGGCACCTCGCCGGATGCGGCCCACCTCGAGTGGCTGAATACGCGGGAACACCCGCCCATCCGCTACGTGTCGGTGGTGCGCCTGGCCGACCCGTGGGTGGATGCGGCCAGTCAGGACATGAATCGTCTCCCGGCCCTGCGCGGCCGGGCGCACACCCTGCCGAGCCCCGGCGGGCACCGGCTGGAGGCCGCCGACGGCACCCTGCTGGCCGCGCTGCTGTTGCCGCGATGAGCGTGCCGGGTTTCGCCAGCGCCCATGCGGTTGCGGGCCGGCGGACCCGGGGCCGGGTTATGCTGGGCCCTGTCCGCTCTACGCGCGTGAACATCGATTCGCGTAGCGGTCCTGTTTCCTCCGTTCTGCAGGGACGTTCGACATGATCCTGATGCTCGACAACTACGATTCGTTCACCTTCAACCTGGTCCAGTATCTGGGCGAGCTGGGGGCCGAGGTGGTGGTCCACCGCAACGACTGCATCACCCCGGACGGGATCGCGGAACTCGCCCCCGAGGGGATCGTGATCTCGCCGGGACCCTGCACGCCGAACGAGGCCGGGGTATCGCTGGAGGTGATCCGGCGCTTCGCCGGCGAGATCCCGATCCTCGGGGTCTGTCTCGGGCACCAGGCGATCGGCCAGGTCTTCGGCGGGCGCGTGGTGCGCGCCCGCGAGATCATGCACGGCAAGACCTCGCCGGTATATCACACCGGGGTGGGGGTGTTCGCCGGGCTGGAGAATCCGCTGGAGGCCACGCGCTACCACTCGCTGGTGGTCGAGTCGTCCTCGCTGCCGGAGTGCCTGGAGGTCACCGCCTGGACCCAGCGCGAGGACGGCGCGCGCGACGAGATCATGGGCCTGCGCCACCGCGAACTGGACGTCGAGGGCGTGCAGTTCCACCCGGAATCCATCCTGACCCGCCAGGGCCACGAACTGCTCGACAACTTCCTCCGTCGCCTGCCCCAGCCGGCGTGACCCAGACTCGACGCACCCGGTGGCGCTTCGCGTTGCTGGTGGCGCCGCTGTCGATGCTGGCGCCGTTCTCGCTGGATACCTATCTGCCTTCGTTCCCGGCGATGGCGGAGGCCCTGCGGGTCGACTCCGGCGCGATGCAGGCGACCCTGTCGGCGTACCTGGTCGCCTTTGCGCTCGCCACCCTGGTGGCTGGTCCGCTGTCGGATACCTTCGGTCGGCGCCCGGTCGTTCTGTGGGCGCTCGCCGGATACGTGCTCAGCTCGCTGCTGCTGGTGCTGGCGGTGGAGTACTGGCAGGTGATCGGGTTGCGGGTGGCCCAGGGGCTGTCCGCGGCGGCCGGGATTGTGGTCGGGCGTGCAGTGGTGCGCGATCGCTTCGAGGCCACCGATGCGCGCCGTGTCCTGGCGCTGATCACCATGATGTTCGCGATTGGCCCGGCGGCCGCCCCGATTGTCGGCGGCTATTTGCAGGCGGGGTTCGGCTGGCGCTCGGTATTCCTGTTCCTGACCCTGTACGGCGTGATCCTGTTACTGGCGATCCGGGCCTGGCTGCCGGAGACCCTGCCACCGGTCGGCCGCGCCTCCGGCAAGCCGGCCCTGATCCTGCGGGGGTATCTCGGGACCCTGCGCAACCCGCCGTTTCTGCGCCCGGCCCTGGTACATGCCGGGCTGTTCGGGGCGATGTTCCTGTTCGTCGCCGCCTCGCCAACGGTGATCTATGTCCACCTGGGCGGACAGGAACAGGACTTCTGGTGGCTGTTTCTGCCGCTGGTGGGCGGCCTGGTGGTGGGCGGTTTTGTGGCCGGGCGCACCGCCAGTCTGCTGAGTCCGCCGCTGGCGATCAGTATCGGCGTGGGGCTGGCCGGGATCTCGCTGGCGCTGGTGGCGCTGGGGATCCTCACCGAGGGTTCGGTGGTCGCGGTGACGCTCCCGTTCGCGCTGTACAGCTTTTCCCTGGCCACGGCCGTTCCGTCGCTGAACCTGCTGGCGCTGGACTGCTATCCGGGCGCCCGTGGCATGGCCTCGGCCATGCAGGCCTTCCTGCAACTGGGGTTCAGTGCCCTGCTGGCGCTGTTCCTGGTGGACCGACTGGACGACCACCTGCCGTGGCTGATCGGCGGGTCGCTGGTAATCTGGGCCGCCGCGGCGCTGCTGTGGTGGAGCGGGCCGGAGGCGCGCGGTCGTCGCGCCCCGGCGCGGACGTTAAACTAGCGGCTTCGATTTTCCGCAGGAGCAACCCGTGACGGTGCAACAAGCGATAGCGGCCCTCATCGAGCGCCAGGACCTGGACGCGGCCACCATGACCGCGGTGATGCAGGCGGTGATGACCGGCGAGGCCACCGATGCCCAGATCGGGGGGTTCCTGGTGGCCCTGCGCATGAAGGGCGAGACGATCGAGGAGATCCGCGCGGCGGCCGGCGTGATGCGCTCGCTGGCCACTCGGGTGGATGTGCCGCGAACCGGACTGGTGGATACCTGCGGGACCGGCGGCGACGCCTCCGGCACCTTCAACATCTCCACCGCCTCGGCGCTGGTGGCGGCGGCCGGCGGGGTGCGGGTGGCCAAGCACGGCAACCGTTCGGTGTCGTCGAAATCCGGCTCCGCCGATGTTCTGGAGCACCTGGGGATCCATCTCGGGCTGTCGCCGGAGGCGGTCGGGTCCTGCATCGAGGAGGTCGGCGTCGGCTTCCTGTTTGCCCCGGCCCATCATGGCGCGATGAAACACGCGATCGGGCCGCGCAAGGAACTCGGCGTGCGCACGCTGTTCAATGTGCTGGGGCCTCTGACCAACCCGGCCGGGGCGCCGAACCAGGTGCTCGGCGTGTTCTCGGATGCCTGGGTGCGGCCGCTGGCCGAGGCCCTGAAGGGCCTGGGCAGCGAGCATGTGCTGGTGGTGCATGCCGAGGACGGCCTGGACGAGATCAGCATCGCGTCGCCCACCCGGGTGGCCGAGCTCAGGGACGGCGAGATCCGCGAATACACCATCCGTCCGGAGGACTTCGGGCTGGCGACCACCGCACTGGATGCCGTGCGCGTCGACAGCGTGGAGGCCTCGGCCGACATGCTGCGCGGTGTGCTGGACGGCCAGGCGGGCGCGGCGCGTGACATCGTGCTGCTGAACGCCGGGGCGGCGATCTACGCCGGCGGTGGCGCGGACACGCTGGCCGCGGGCGTCGAGGCCGCCGCCCGGGCCATCGACTCCGGCGCGGCCCGCGAACGGCTGGAGCGCCTGCAGGCGACCAGCGCACGACTGGCAAACAAGGAAGCACAATGACCGAAGCCAACGCAGTACCCGATATCCTGCAGCGCATCCTGGAGCGCAAGCGCGAGGAGCTGAAGGAGCGCGAGGCGTTCTGGCCGCTGCGCGAGCTGCGCGGCTGGATGGGCTCGGCGCCTGCGCCGCGGGGGTTCCGCGCGGCATTGCAGCGCGACATCGACGCCGGCCGCGCCGCGGTGATCGCGGAGATCAAGAAGGCCAGCCCGAGTCAGGGCCAGATCAGCCCCAACTTCAACCCGGAGGCCTTCGCCCGCAGCTACGAGGAACACGGGGCCACCTGCCTGTCGGTGCTGACCGACGTGGACTTCTTCAAGGGGCGCGATGGCGACCTGCGCGATGCGCGCGTGGCCTGCCAGCTGCCGATCCTGCGCAAGGACTTCGTGATCGACCTCTATCAGGTCTACGAGGCGCGGGTGCTGGGGGCGGACTGCGTGCTGCTGATCGCCGCGGCGCTGGACGACACGGCCCTGCACGAGCTGTACTTCCTGACCCGCGAGCTGGGCATGGATGCCCTGGTGGAGGTGCATGATGCCGAGGAGCTGGAACGGGCGAGGAAGATCGGCGCCGACCTGATCGGCATCAACAACCGCGACCTGCACAGCTTCGAGACCCGACTGGAAACCACGCTGGAGCTGAAGGATCAGGCGCCGGAGGGCGCGCTGCTGGTAACCGAGAGCGGCATCCACACCCGCGAGGACGTCGCGCGCATGCAGGCTGCCGGGATCCATGCCTTCCTGGTGGGCGAGGCCTTTATGCGGACCGAGGATCCGGGCAAGGCCCTGGGGCAGTTGTTCCGCGGCGAATCGTAACCGCCTCCAGCGGGGCGTCGTGCCTTCAGGCTGGAGGCGGTGGCCAGGTACTACGCCCTTTCCGGCCGCAGGGCCCGGCGCGGCGGCACGGGCGTCAGCGCGTGCCGAACACCACGATGGTCTTGCCGTGCGCGGTGATCAGGCCGCGCTCTTCCAGATCCTTCAGCACGCGACCGGCCATCTCGCGCGAGCAGCCGACAATGCGCGCGATCTCCTGGCGGGTGATGCGCAGCTGCATGCCGTCCGGGTGGGTCATCGCGTCGGGCTGGCGGGCGAGATCCAGCAGGGTGTGGGCGATACGGCCGGTGACGTCGACGAACGCGAGGTCCATCACCTTGCGCGAGGTCTGACGCAGGCGGGTGGCGATCTGGCTGGTCAGCAGCATCAGGATCTCGGGGTCGCGCTGGACGATCTCGCGGAACTGGGTGTAGGGGATCTCCGCGGTCTCGGTGTCCTCGCGGGTGGTGACGGTCGCGCTGCGCGGGTCGTCCTCGAACATGCCCAGCTCACCGAAGAACTCGCCCTTGTTCAGATAGGCCAGCACCAGCTCGTGCCCGTTGTTCTCGCCCAGTACCGAGACCGAGCCGCTGACGACGTAGTACAGCGTGTCGGGAACCGTGCCCGAATGGATGATGGTGGTGCGCTTGCGGTACTGGCGGCGGTGGCAGTAGCCGAGAAAACGCTCCAGCGCGGGCGACGGCTGGGCCGGGCGGTAGACGAACGGGTTGTTCAAGGCTTCCATGGTCACGTCCGATAGCAGCTTCCTGTGGATGTGCGCCAGTGTAATGCAGCATCTGGCCCCCGCACGCCGGGGTGGCTGGAACCGTTCACAAAATCCGCCGACAGGCCACTGATTTTGTGCAGCAGGTCCGCCCTGAGTAGAGTCCCTCTGAAGTATAGGCATGGATCCCTTCATCCAACAGCAGGAAGGGAGCACTGGTTCATTGATTGGCACCTCTTTAAAGGACGAGCGCGATGCAGGTGAAAGTGAAATGGCTGGACCAGGTGGCCTTTGTCGGCGAGACCGACAGCGGTCATGCGGTGGTGATGGACGGCGCGCCGGACGCGGGCGGCCGCAACCTGGGCGCGCGGCCGATGGAGATGCTGCTGCTGGGGATGGGCGGTTGTACCAGCTTCGACGTGATTGCGATGCTGAAGAAGGCGCGCCAGCAGGTGCTGGACTGCGAGGTGACGGTCGCAGGCACCCGGGCGGAGACCGTGCCCAAGGTCTTTACCGATATCCACGTGCATTTTCGGGTGTACGGCCATGACCTGTCGGAGAAGCAGGTGGGGCGCGCGGTCGGGCTCTCGGCCGAGAAGTACTGCTCGGCTTCGCTGATGCTGGGGGCCTCGGCGAAGGTGACCCACGACTTCGAGATCGTCGAGGGGCCGGCCCCGCGCTGAACGGGAACCCGGGTTCTTTCCTTGGACTCGGAGGCCGAGGCGTCTACAATTCGCCGCTCGCTGCGGCCCGGGCAAGAGGACACGCCATGCCTCGTCACAAGAAGCAGATCAAGCTCCACGGTTTCAACAACCTGACCAAGAGCCTGAGCTTCAACATCTACGATATCTGCTATGCCTCGGGTGACCGGCATCGCGACGAATACATCGCGTACATCGACGAGGCGTACAACGCCCAGCGGCTGACGCAGATCCTCTCCGATGTGGCCCATCTGATCGGGGCCAATATCCTCGATATCTCGCGCCAGGACTACGATCCGCAGGGCGCGTCGGTGACCATGCTGATCTCGGAGGAGCCGGTGGCCACCGAGAAGATCGGCTACACCGAGGGCCCCGGCCCGCTGCCGGAGACGGTGGTCGGTCACCTCGACAAGAGCCACATCACCGTGCATACCTATCCGGAGGCGCACCCGGAGGGCGGGATTGCAACCTTCCGTGCCGATATCGATGTGTCCACCTGTGGGCGCATCTCGCCGCTGCGCGCCCTGAACTACCTGATCCACAGCTTCGAATCGGACATCGTGATCATGGACTACCGCGTGCGCGGTTTTACCCGCGACGTGCGCGGCAAGAAGCACTTCATCGATCACAAGATCAATTCCATCCAGGACTTCCTCTCGCGCGATACCAAGGAGAAGTACCAGATGGTGGACGTGAACGTGTACCAGGAGTACCTGTTCCACACCAAGATGGTGCTGAAGGACTTTGACCTCGACAGCTACCTGTTCGGGCTGGGCAAGGACGACTACTCGGCCAAGGAGGCCAAGCGCATCTCCAAGCTGCTCAAGCACGAGATGATGGAGATCTTCTACGGCAAGAACATGAGCCGCCCGAGCTGAGCGGCATGCGCCGCGCGTTGCGCGCGGCACCTGACGCCCGTCCTCTCGCCTGGCGAGTCAGATCCAGTAGGCGGTGCGCGTCATCACGCTGGAGGTCAGGGGCATCAGCAGATTGCGCACCGGCCACGGTGGCGCCTTGCCGCCCAGCGCCATGGCATGCGCGCCGTGTTCCACCTCGTCCTGCTTCATCTGCGCCAGGATGCGCGCCGAGACCTCGTCCTGGGCCGGCAGCCGCTCCAGGTGGCGGTCCAGATGGCGTTCCACCTGGCGCTCGGTCTCGTCGATAAAGCCCAGGCTGTAGGCGTCGCCGGTCAGGCCGGCCAGGGCACCCATCCCGAACGAGCCGACATACCAGAACGGCCCCAGCAGGCTGGTGCGCCCGCCCAGGTCGTGCACCCGACGCGCACACCAGTGCAGGTGGTCGCCCTCCTCGCGCGAGGCCTGGTCCAGGTGGTCGCGGATCGCGGGGGTGCGGGCGGTCAGCATCTGGCCCTGGTAAAGCCCCTGCGCCGCGACTTCCCCGGCGTGGTTCACGCGCATCAGACGGGTGGACAGGTCGCGCTCATGATCCTCCAGATGCGGGCCGATATCGTCCCCGCCCGGCGACGGGCGGCCGGTGGAACGGGCCTGGCCGGAGATGACCTTGACGAAGGCATCGGCCTGGTTGATCAGGTGATCCAGCGGGGAGAGTCGGCGCATGGTTCCGGTCCGGTTGGGGCATCAAGGCGTACCCCTCAAGAGTACCGCAAGCGGGGCCCGGGATCAGCGCCCAGCGGGGTCGTGGGCAGGGTTTTTCAGCCGCCGCGCCAGGAATCGCGCGGGTGACAGGATGGCCGGCATATCCGCCTGGTCGCCGGCCAGGGCGCGCAGGTGCACGCTGCACCCGACATTTGGACTGATGATCACGTCCGGCGTGCCATCGCAGAGCGCCTGCAGCGTCTCGGTGCCCAGGCCGTCCGCCATGGCCGGCTGGGTCAGCATCGCAGTGCCACCCGCGCCGCAGCAATTCGGTGCGCCGGCCACAGGCGTCAGGGAGACCCCGGGCAGGCGCTCCAGCAAAGCGGGCAGTTCGCGCGCCTCGCGGGTGACGTTGCGCTGGGTGCAGGGCAGATGCAGCGCGATCCGGACGGGGGTGTCATCCCAGAGGTCCGCGGTGGTGCCCGCTTCCAGGTGCTGCGCCAGGAAGCGCGTGAGGCTCAGGCTGCGCCGGCCCAGGGTGCCCTCGGGGTATTCGCGCAGCGTGGCCTCGCAGCCACTGTCGAGGGCGATGACTGGCTGATCCCCGTCGCCGAAGGCCTCGAGGTTTCGTGTCTGCAGGGCCTGCGCGGCCGCGCGATGGCCGGTGTGCTGGTCCAGCGCGCCGCAGCAGACCTGCCGTTGCGGGATCGCCACGCGCAGACCGAGGGCCTCGAGGACGTGCAGCGCCGCGTCCAGGTCGGGCCCGGTAAAGAAGCGGTCCATACAGCCGGTGAACAGCAGGACGTCGGCCTCGTCCGGCCTCGCGGTTGGGCGCAGCCGGGGGGCGGGGACCAGGGAGTCCCGGGTATGGGCGAGGCTGCGTTCCCAGCCGCCGCGCGGGAGCAGGCGCTCTGCCCCCAGGCGTGCACCGGTCCGCGCGACCAGTCCCCCAAGGCTGCGCAGGGTTGGATGCAGCAGCGCCCGATGCTGGACGCTGTGCCGCCAGCGGTCCGCCCGCGACGGGGCGGCCGGGTGCTCGTCGAGGATCTCGCGGGCGCGATCGATCAGCGCCCCGAAGGGCACCCGTGCCGGGCACACTGCCTCGCAGGAACGACAGCCCAGGCACCCCTCGAGGTGCCCGCGCAGGCGCTCGGATTCGGGCGCAAGCCGGCCCTGCGCCAGACCCTGCATCAGGGTCAGTCGTCCACGCGGAGAGTCGCCCTCGACGCCGTGCCAGCCATAGGTCGGGCAGTGCGGCAGGCACAGCCCGCAGTGTACGCACTGGTCGGCGGCGGAAAGCCCCGAGAATCTCAGGGGCTGGTCCGATGCCCCCAGCGGCTTTGCTAGGGTTTTGCCTTCATTTGATTCCGGGAGGTTTCCCATGCTCGTGCGTTCGTTTCGGCCCGTCGGGTCTGCGTTTGCCTCGCTCATCCTGCTGAGCATACCAGTCTCGCAGGGCCTGGCCTGGGAGGCCGAAGGCTGGCAGTCGACGATCGAGCTGGGGGCTTCCATGACCACCGGGAATACCGAATCCACCACGGCCTCGGGGCGCTTCCGCGCGGAGCACACCACCATCGACTGGCGGAATCGCATCCGGCTGGATGCCTACTTCCACGAGGAGGATGACGAGACTACCGGCGAGCGTTACGTCGCCGGCTACCAGGCGGACCGCAAGCTGGGCGAACACGACTATCTGTTCGGGGCGCTGCGCTACGAGCGGGATCGCTTCAGCAACTACGACTACCAGGGCTCGGCCACGGCCGGTTACGGTCGTCGCCTGATCGACGGCGAACGCGTGCGGCTGGACGGCGAGATTGGTGCCGGTATGCGCCAGGTGCGCATCCGCACCACTGGCGAGACCGAGAGCGAGCCGGTCGGTCGCCTGGCCGGCAATTTCCGCTGGGAGATCAGCGAGAACGCCCGTCTTACCGACGAGCTGCTGGTCCTGACCGGCAGCGACAACACCGAGATCGAGAACATCCTCGCCCTGACCGCGGATGTCACCAGTCGGATGTCCCTGCGCACCAGCTTTACCGTCAAGCACAACACCGACGTCGAGCCCGGCGTGGAAAATACCGACACCATCACGGACGTGAGTCTGGTTTATCGCTTTCGCTGAAGCGTCGGCGCGCTGAAGGCACCGACGCGAACGTTGCCATCCGTCGTGTTGCGGGCGGCAGCGTTATCATAAGCCGCAGGGATCACTGGAGACTTCCATGGGCTACTACCAGCGCCATATCTTCTTCTGCACCAATTGCCGCGAGGACGGCAACTGCTGCGAGGACCACGGGGCGACCGAGATGCGCGCCTACGCCAAGACCCAGGCCAAGGCCATGGGCATCCACGGCAAGGGCCAGGTGCGCGTGAACACCGCCGGTTGCCTGGATCGCTGCAACGAGGGTCCGGTCGCGGTGGTCTACCCGGAGGGCGTCTGGTACACCTACCAGGACGAGCGCGACATCGACGAGATCCTGGAAGAACACCTCAAGAACGGTCGCGTGGTCGAACGCCTGCAGATCTGAACCCCGCCCGGCGCCGCGCTGGCTTGACTTTATGCGCCGGCCTCCGGAGAATTCGCAGCCCGCGTGGCTACGTAGCTCAGCTGGTTAGAGCACATCACTCATAATGATGGGGTCCCCTGTTCGAATCAGGGCGTAGCCACCACCGAATCCCGGACAGGGGCTGTCAGCGACATGACAGCCCCTGTTTTGTT
Source organism: Thioalkalivibrio sp. ALE17 (assembly GCF_000425605.1). NCBI lineage: Bacteria > Pseudomonadati > Pseudomonadota > Gammaproteobacteria > Chromatiales > Ectothiorhodospiraceae > Thioalkalivibrio > Thioalkalivibrio sp. ALE17. The sequence goes on along the minus strand of NZ_KE384404.1, from coordinate 172,629 downwards.
TGGGGACCCGGCGCGGCGGTGTTGTATTGCCGGTATGCAGGGGCTCGGATAGACTGCGCGCCGGGTCGCGTGCCTGCGCGCGGGCGGCCCCTCAAGGGAGCAACCTCGGACGAATCCATGAAACGCTACGGAATCCGCATCCGCCTGCCGGAAGGCAGCACCATGGCCATGCCGCACCTGCTGGGGCCGGACTGGGAATCCTATCGCTGGTACGACAGCGAACAGGCGCGCGAGAAGGCGCTGGCCGACATGCAGCGTGACCTCCCCAACTACCGCAAGGGCGATCACGTAGCCCAGGTCCTCGAGCGCGTCGAACGCGACGCCTGATCGCGCATCGCGTCCTCCCGGCTGCGGCCGGCCCATGGGTCAGCATGGGTTAGGGCAGGGACAGCGGCTCCATCAGGTAGCACAGGCAGTCCTGGGCGATGACCCGGGTGTCCAGTGTGAGCATGGACGGCATGGCCGGGCGCTTGAGCCGGATCTCCTGGCCGGCGCGCTCCAGATAATCCCCGGTGACCTCGGAGCCGTCCTCGGCGATCGCGACCAGCGGCTCGTCGGCATCTTCGTGCACCTGTACCAGGCGGGAACCGGCGGGCAGCAGCTGGAAGTTCAGGCCGTCGAGGTCGGGTTCCAGGCGCACGTCGTGCTGTGCCTCCAGTCCGGCCTGCAAGCCGGGGCGCACCCGGACCTGAGCCACCGTGTGGAAGAGCTCGATGGCGCCCTCGCGTGGCGGTTCGGGCACGAAGTGGTCCAGGTGCAGCACCGCGTCGATCATCTCGCGGGCGTGGTCCACGCCGGCGGCGTCGCCGGGGTGGCCGCACTCCAGAGTGACGGCCGGCGCGATGCGTGCCAGGGCCATGGAGGCAACCCCGCGCGGCCGGGTGAAGTAGACCACGGTGCGCCCGAACAGCGCGGCCAGGTTCAGAAACGGGGACTCCAGGCGATTGATGCAGGCGTAATGGGGGTTGCGCCCGGTGTTGTTGTGCAGGTCGATCGCGGCGAACAGGCCGCGTCCCTCCAGGCGGCGGCAGAGCTCGGCAAAGACATCGGCCTCGCGCGAACCGGCCTGTTCGGTGCCCGGCCAGATGCGATTGAAGTCCGGCTGGTCGTCCAGGTGGCGCTGATTGACCGCCGCCGCCTGCGGGTTGCCCACGATCAGCGTCAGGGCGCGTGGCAGCGGCCGCCCGGTGTAATGACGCAGGAGCTGCTGTACCGCGTGCAGGCCCACCGGTTCGTTGCCGTGCAGCAACAGGACCACGGCCACCGCGGGTTCGCGCTGGCCTTCCAGGTGGATCAGGGCCGGGCCGGGCACGCACTGGTGCAACGTCTCGGGCGTGGCTTCGAGGAAGCCGTCGGGTAGTTCGAAGTGTTCGATGATGGATTGCGTCACGGGTTTCCTCAGAGTCCCCAGGTGTGGACCGGCGCGCCGGTGTTCTGCCAGCCACGATAGGCGCGAACCAGCCCGGGCCAGTCGCGCCCGTGGCGTGCGACCCAGTCCCGCTGCCAGCGTGCGCCGGTCTGGCGGCTGGCCACGCGCGCGGCGATGATCCCGAGCAGGGCGTCGCGTTCGCTGCGCTCGATGCCCAGGCGCTCCAGGCCTTCGGCTGCTCGGGGCAGCAGGTCGCGGGTGATCAGGCGGGGCGCCGGGGCCGGTTCGCGGTGGCCCCAGCGCAGGCGCGCGTCCAGTCCGTGTCGGGCTGCATTGTAGAAGTTGTCGCGGGCCTCGGAAAACGGGGTCTCCAGCGTGCCGTCCGGCGATTCGGCGACCAGGTGCTCGATCAGGCCCAGGGCGAAGGCCGTGTTGGCCAGCATGTCGATCAGTGAGGGGCCTGCGGGCAGGCAGCGGAACTCCAGGCGCAGACTGCGGTGGCCATCCGCATCGCAGCCGACGATGGGGCGGTTCCAGCGCCAGATGGTCCCGTTGTGGAAGGCGAGGTGAGCCAGCTGGTCGGCCGGTTCGTCCAGTGCCACCGGCAACAGGACCGGAAAGTGCTCCAGGTTTTCGGTGAACAGCTCGCCGATCGAGTCATGCAGATAGCCGGTGCCGAAGGTCACGCGCCGGATCGGGCCGCGTGCCGAGTTGGCGAATCCGCCTACCTCCACGGACTGCTCGAACAGCGGGATGCGGCTCTCGGCCCACAGGTCGTGGCCGAAGATGTAGGGCGTGTTCCCGGCGGCGGCGAGGACCGGAGCGGCCGCCACCAGCGAGGCGTTGTAGGCCCGATGGGCGCGATCGGGCCGGGTCTCGATATGCACCTGGAAGGAGGTCGCCGCCGCTTCCAGCATCACATCCGCGTGGCGGTGCTGCAGGTGTTCGTGGCCGACGATATCCACCTCCAGCGGGCGCTGGGCGCGCTGTTCCAGGATGGCGCTGTTCAGCGCCCGGTAGCGGGCCTGCCGGGACATGTGGTGGAGCCCGAGATCGGCTGGCTCCAGGGTCGGCAGGCTCCCGGCCATCAGCAGGTCGGCTCCGGCATGACGGGCGGCTCGCCGCGCCTGGCGCAGGGTCTCGCGCAGCTCCTCGAGGATCGCGCCGAAGCAGCCGGGCCCGGCGCGGAAGACGCTGCTGTTCAGTTCGACATTGAACTGGGCCAGCTCCAGGGTGGCCAGTGGGCTGTCCATCGCCGCGAGAAAGGCCTCGTTGACCGGCAGCGGGCGCCCTTGCGCGTCGCACAGCCAGGCCTCGATCTCGAAGCCGAGCCGCGGCGGCGGCGCGGAGTCGGTCGCCGGCTGTGTGCGCAGCCAGTCCAGCAGCCGGGCCGTCTCGTCGGCCAGGGCCTCGTGGAAACGGTCGAAATCCGCCGCGCCGAAGTGCTCTTCGCGGATTTCCCGGCCCAAGATCTAGTCCTCGTCCCGGTCGTCGGTGTCCGGGGCCTCGTCGTAGAGGCTCTCCAGGAGGTCGCCCCAGATCTGTTCGTGGTGCTCGATGAAGGCCAGCAGGTGCTTGCGGAAGGCGAGGTAGTCGGCCTCGAAGGTCTCGAAATCGGCACCACCGTTCAGTAGCTTGGCGGCGCGGTCGGTCTGCTGCAGGCTGTCGCGCAGGTTGAGGCTGGCGGCCATCGCGCCCTTCACGCGTTCGCGTTCGTGCGGGATCCAGGCGCGGTCCGACAGCATGGAGCGCAGGTTCTCGCCCAGCTCCAGCAGGCGCTTGCGCAGGCGCGGGACGGCCCCGATGGTGCCGGTCTTGAGTTCACCCCAGACCGCGTCGGTGATCAGCCGTGACCAGCGCTCGCGCAGGTCCTGCACGGTGTCAGGGTCGAACGCGAACGCGCGCTCCAGTTGTTGCGGATCGAATGGCATTGGGTATCCTGATCGACGGAATCGGGGATGCGCGATTTGTGCGGTCGCAAGGCCGGAGTATCGGAATAGCCCCGCGCCCGGTAGCGTCCTACAGGGTACAAGAACAAGCAAGGCCGCATGTACGGCCTGCGGATGGAGGAAACACAACATGGCAACCTGGTTCGCGCAGCGCAGGCTGCGCCAGAAGGTATGCGACCTGCGGCCCCAGATGTACCGCATGGCCTTTGCGTGGTGTCACGATGCCGCGCTGGCGGATGATCTGGTGCAGGAGGCGATGATGAAGGCCCTGACCCGGCTGAAGTCGCTGCAGGACGAGAGCGCCCTGAAGGCGTGGGTGTTCCGGATCATGACCAACTGCTACCGCGACTGGGGACGGCGGCAGAAGGACACGGTGGACGTGGACAGCATGGAGCTGCCCTGCGAGGACTGCCCGGAGCAGCAGACCGAACGCAACCGCATGGTGGCGGACGTTCACCGGGCGATGGCCGAACTGAGCACCGATCACCGGCAGGTGGTCGCGCTGGTGGACCTCGAAGGCTTTGCCTACTCCGAGGTCTCGGAGGTGCTGGATGTACCCATCGGCACCGTGATGAGTCGCCTGAGCCGCGCTCGGGCACAGTTGAAGAAGGTGCTGCTGGAGCAGCAGGCCGACACGGGGAAAGCGGCCGATACACCCTATCTCAAGGTAGTGAGGAATCGGCATGTCGAATGAACGACTGAGTGCAAGGAACCGCCCCAGCGAGGAGATCCTCAACGCCTTCGTGGATGGCGAGTTTTCGCCCGAGGATCGTCTCCACACCCTGAAGACGATTGCCTCCAGCGAGCACCTGAGCCGCGAAGTCTGCGACATGCACCAGCTCAAGGAGCTGGTGAACATGGCGTACGAGGATGTGCCGGCCGGTCGCACCGGGGCCCCCGGCGGGCGCTGCCGGCTGTCGCGCGGCGGTCGTTCGGCCTGGTTCCCTTCGGTCGCCGCCGGGGTGCTCGCGCTGGTCGTGGGTTCGCTGGGCGGCTACGAGATCACCCGGGATGCCGGTTTCTTCGGCGGCGAGCCGTCGGCCGCGATCGATCAGGACGCCGGGGCCATGGCGCAGATGGCCGCCGGCGATGACGTCGCGGGCGGCGCGGCGGCGCCACAGCAGGTGTTTTCCGCCACCGAGACCGACCAGATCCTGCTGCATATCAATGAAGCCGATCGCCGCGCGATGGCGGAGCTCCTGGATGACATCGAGAGCATGTACCGCGAGGCGGCCGCCGTCGGGCGCGAGCTGAACGTGCAGGTCGTGGTGCACAACAATGCGATGGACCTGCTGCGTACCGACAGCGCCCCGTATCCGGAGCGGGTCGCCAGCATGGCGCAGGATTACCCCACGCTGCGCTTCACCGCCTGTGCCCAGACCCTGAACCGGCTGGCGCGCGAGGAGGGCAAGACGGTCGACATCCTGCCGCAGGCCGAGCTGATCGATTCCGGCGTCGCCGAGGCGGCCCGCCGTCAGGCCGAGGGCTGGATCTACATCAAGGTCTGATCCGGCCTTGCCGGCACCCCGCATGTCGCCCGCGAACCGCACAAGACGCCCCGGCTGGTTTCTGGCCGGGGCGTTTCTGTTGATGCTGACCGCGGGCGGCGCGACGGCATTGTTGTTTGGCACGGTCGCCGACGCCCCGGCCGCCGACGAGCCGCTCCGGGTGGTTTATCACATCAATTCCGATGACCCGGAGCTCCACCTGAACGCCCTGCGTAATCTGCAGAATCACATCGATGGCAGCCCTGATGGCTCACCGCTGGAGATCAAGGTGCTAATGCATGGCAGTGGCATCAGCCTGCTGCAGCACGCGCGCAGCGATCCGGATCTGCGCAGTACGGTGAATACCCTGAAACTGCAGGATGTCCGCTTCCTGGTGTGCGGCAACACGATGGCCTCGCGCGGGCTGGAGCGCGAGGATCTGCACGAGGTGGCGGAGCAGGATGTGGTGCCCAGCGGCATCGTGGAACTGACCCGGTTGCAGCGCGCCGGGTATACCTACATCAAGCCCTGATCGGGGCGATGGCGCGGGTGCCGTTCACTTCGTGACGGCGGGCGCTCAGCGTTTCCCCAGCTCGGCGTCCAGTGCCGCCAGGCGCTCCGGGGTACCGATGTCGCGCCAGTCTCCGGTGTGGTGCTCCCCGGTGATGCGGCCGGCGGCGATGGCCGGGCGCAGCAGGGGGCCGAGCGCATGGCGGCCGGGCGGCAGATCGCGGAACAGGGCCGGGTCGTACCAGCCGATGCCGCTGAAGGTCAGGGCCTCGCCGTCGTCGAGTCCGATCTGTGCGTCCTTCAGGGTGAAGTCGCCCTGCGGGTGATGCTCCGGGTTGTCCACCAGCACAAGGTGCGCGAGGGGCCGGTTGGTGGACCGGCGCAGGGTCTCCGGCGGGGTCAGCGGATGGTCGCACCAGACATCGCCGTTGACGACCAGGAACGGCGCGTCGCCCAGCAGCGGCAGCGCCTTGCGGATGCCGCCCGCGGTCTCCAGGGCCCCCTCGGGCTCTGGTGAGTAGTGGATCGCCAGACCGGCGTGCTGCGCGCCCAGCGTCGTGCGGATCTGCTCGCCCAGGTGCGCCAGGTTGATCACCACCTCGCGGTAGCCCGCGGCCGCCAGGCGGTCCAGGGTGTAGGTGATCAGTGGGCGCCCGCCGACTGGCAGCAGGGGTTTCGGGCAGTGGTCGGTCAGCGGGCGCATGCGTTCGCCGCGGCCGGCGGCCAGGATCATCGCGCGCATGGATCCGTGTGTCCCCATGGTCTAGTTGTCCTGCAAGCGTTCGGGCATGTCGGTACGGAACCAGGCAGCGACCGGCTCCACCTCCGGATGCATCAGCCCCTGCGCCAGCAAGCGGTGCAGGCGGGGCAGGTGCTCCAGGTAGCGGGGCTTGGCATCGCGCCGCGCGAGGCGCACGAAGATCCCGAGGATCTTGGTGGTGCGCTGGACGCCGAGGACCCGGTAGTGGTGCATGAATGCCGCGCGGTCCCAGGATGCAGCCGCGAGGTAGCGCTCCAGGCCCTGCGCCACGGTGTCCGGGGACGGCTCGCGGCGGGCATCCTCCAGCAGCGAGACGACATCGTAGGCCGGGCTGCCGATGACTGCGTCCTGAAAATCCAGCACGGCGCAGGCCCGGTCCTCGCCGGGGGGCAGCATCAGGTTGTCGACGTGGAAATCGCGCAGGACCAGGGTCCCGTCCAGGCTCGGGCGCCCGTCCAGCGCCGATCGCCAGGCCTGCAGGAAGGCGTCGCGCCGGGCCGTCGCCAGCGGCGCTCCCCGCTGTTCCGGCCAGTACCAGTCGACAAACAGGGCGACCTCGTCGAGCAGACGCGGCATGTCGTAGGCGGGCAGGGCCGGGGCCGTCGCGGCCCTGGCCGGCCAGGCGCTGTGGAGCTGGAGCAGGGTGTCGATGGCGCGGTCGTACAGCGGGCCTTCTGTGGACCCCTCGGCCAGTGCCCGGGTAAAGGTCCGGTCACCCAGATCCTCGAGCAGGACGAATCCGGCTGCCGGGTCGTGCGTCAGCACGCGCGGCGGGCGCAGACCCAGCGACTCCAGCAGCCCCGCGATCTGCACGAACGGTTCGGTGGCCTCGCGCTCCGGCGGGGCGTCCATCAGCACCACCGGCTCGCCATCGCGGCGCAGGCGGAAATAACGGCGGAAACTGGCATCCGCACGCAACAGGGCAAGGTCCGTGAAATCGCCTGGCTGGCGCGCGAGCCAAGCCCGGAGCTGATGGCTGCGGGTATCGTCCGGGATCATGTGCGAGCCTCCTCGCTCACGCGCTGGATGCGGGTGTCGAGCCGTCCGTCCGGGTGCAGGTCCAGCACGCGATAGCCGGCGGCCTCGGTATCCAGCGCGAAGCGTTCGGATCCGGGGGCGAACTGGATGCAGGTGGAGGGGCAGCCGAGCAGCTCGATGCCCTGGCGCTCGCCGCGAAAGTCCTGGTGAATATGCCCGAACAGGCAGGCGCGCACGCGCGGGTGGCGATCCAGCACCGCGAACAGGTCGTCCGGATTGGTCAGGCCGATCCGGTCCATCCATGCGCTGCCAATCGGGACGACCGGGTGATGGATGGCGATCAAGCCCCAGTGCTCCGGATGGCTGGTCAGTAACTGATCCAGTCGTTCCAGCTCGGCGGGTTCGATACGGCCGGTCGCCTGGCCCGCGACCGCCGAATTGACGCCGATCAGGAGCCAGTCGCCCTGTATGCGGTGGCCGTCCAGGGGGTACCCGGCCGTGTCGAACGCGCGGTGCAGGGTGTGCCAGTCGTCGTGATTGCCGGCCAGTCCGGCGACGGGCCAGCCCTTTACGTGCTGGTCGAGTAGGCCCAGCAGACGCGCGTAGGCGGTCGGCGTGGGATCCTCGGCCAGGTCGCCGGTCAGCCAGAGCAGGTCCGGCCGGTCCTCGTTCCGGGCCAGTGCCTCGAGGACCCGTGCGAGCTGGCGGTCGCTGTCGGGGTAGCCGGCCCGGATCGGGCCTGGCTCCCGGCCCAGGTGGGTGTCGCTGATCTGGAGGATGCGCTGCATGCGGGCTGTGTCGGTGTCCGTGGTTCCAGGGATGTGCATCGGGGCGGGTTTTTCTGTTTGCCGCCCGACGGGGGGATTGCCCTATACTCGATCGGGTGTACCGCGTATCGCGCCGGGGCCTTTCCGCATGGGGCGGAAAGGGGCCTGGCGAGGGGCCCGAGATGAGCCAAGATGCCAAGACCCGCCCGGATTCCGGGTACCGCCCGTCCGAGGACGAACCCTACATGAATCCGCGTCAGCTGGACTACTTTCGCGCCAAGCTCGAGGCCTGGCGTGCCGAGCTGATCGAGGAATCGGAACAGACTCTGGAGCACCTGCGCAGCGAGAGCTGGCAGGAGCCCGATCCCAACGACCGGGCGAGCCACGAAACGGATGCCGGCCTGGAGCTGCGCACGCGGGATCGCTACCGCAAGCTGCTGAACAAGATCGACGCGGCGCTGGCGCGCATCGACCGCGGCGAATACGGCTACTGCGAGGAGACCGGCGAGCCGATCGGGATTGCCCGACTGGAGGCGCGGCCCATCGCCACCCTGAGCGTTGCCGCCCAGGAGGCCCACGAGCGCGACGAGGCCCGCTACGCGCAATAGCGCGGCTAGTCTTCCGCCAGACTGCGGGTGAAGACCCGCGAGTTGCGCGCCTGGTTGTACCGGGTCTGGCGGCTCGCGGGGAGGTCATCCACCTGGCCCGGGGTGTAGCCACGCTCCTGGAACCACTGCGCGGTGCGCGTAGTCAGCACGAACACCCGCCGGATCCCCTGCTCCCGCGCCAGCTGTTCCATGGCCTGCAGTAGTCGGTCGCCGCGCCCGCTGCCGCGGTAGTCGCCATGCAGGGCCAGGCAGGCGATCTCCGCCGCATCCGCCTCGAACGGATACAGCGCGGCGGTGCCGATGATCAGGCCGTCGGCCTCCAGCACCTGAAAGCGGTCGATCTCCAGCTCCAGGTGTTCACGCGCGCGATGCACCAGGATGCCTTCGGCCTCCAGCGGTTCCAGCAGCGCGTGGATGCCGCCCACGTCGTCGAGCGTGGCCGGGCGCAGGCGTTCCAGCGGCTCGCGCGAGACCAGGGTCCCGATCCCCTGACGGGTAAAGAGTTCGGTCAGCAGCCCGCCGTCGTCGTGCCGATCCACCAGGTGCACCCGCATCGCGCGCTGGTGGCAGGCATCGATTGCGCTTCTCAGGTGGTTCGCCAGTTCCTCCGGCAGGTCGGGGCTGGTCTCCAGCAACTCCTGCGCGGCCGGTACGGTGAGCTGGTCGAGCACGCCGTGTTCCGGGTCACGCAGCACGCCGGCCTCGGTCAGGAAGATCAGCTTGTCGGCATTCAGCGCGATCGCCACCTGGGTGGCGACGTCTTCCCCGGAGAGATTGAAGACCTCGCCGGTGGGGGAGTAGCCCAGCGGTGACACCAGGGCGACCTGCTCGCGCTCCAGCAAGGCCGCGAGCGCGTTGGTATCCACCCCGCGGACCTCGCCGGTGTAATGGAAGTCCACCCCGTCGCGCACGCCCAGCGGGCGGGCGGTGACGAAGTTGCCGCTGGCCACACGCAGCCGCGCGTTGCCGGTACCCGGCTGGCCCAGGCTGCGGGACAGCAGCCCCTCGATCTGCAGGCGCAGTCGGCCGACCGCATCCAGCACGGCCTCCAGCGCCGGGGCGTCGGTCACGCGCAGGCCATTGGCATAGGCCGGGGTCAGCCCGCGCTCGCCCATGCGGGCCTCGATCTGCGGCCGGGCGCCGTAGACCAGCACCACCCGGATGCCGAGGGCATTGAGCTTGGCGATGTCGCGCATCAGCGCCGGGAATTCCGGCGCCTGGGCGGCCTCGCCCGCCAGCGCGATCACCATGGTGCGTCCGCGGTGGGCCGCGATATAGGGCACGGCATCGCGGAACCACGCGAGTTCCCCGGGCTGCGGGGCTCGACGCAAGGGTGCGCCGGGGCGGGCGGATGGGTGGGGCGTGGTGGTCACGTGCGCGTCCGTTTCCTGAGGATGTCCTGAGCCGACAGTCTAGGGAAACACGGATCAATGTACACACTCGCGTTGGCACCCCAGGTTTTCCGAGGCAAGGCGCGGTGCGCAGCCGGTAGTGGTTCTACCGGCAAGGGCCGCAACGCAGGATCGGGGAACCTGGGGTGCCAACCCCGAAGGGGCTCGGCCGCTTTTGCATGCCCACGGCGTTGCGGCTCCCTTGTGCAGAACGACTGCACGGCAGTCACCGCGCCTTGTTCGCACGCAAAAGCGACTCGAGCGCGAGCGTGTACATTGATCCGTGTTTCCCTAGTGAAAACACGGATCAATTTGCGCGTCGGCAGCCCGGGCCGCGTTGTGCTGGAAAGGTGTCAGTCGTTCCCGCCGACGATTCGCTCCAGGTCGGGTACGCGATCGCCGGCCGCGACGCCGTGCCGCTCGAACCAGCCGGCATTGACCTCCAGCGCGTAGCGCACGGGGCGTTTCGCCTCATGGATGCGGGTGGAGTGGGGTGTCATGGATGCTATGTTGGTGATGGTGTAATCGGCATCGATAAAGGCCACATCCAGCGGGATGCGGGTGTTCTGCATCCACATGCCGTACTGCGCCGGACGCGGCCATATGAACAGCATGCCGTGGTCGTCCGGCAGGTGGTCGCGGTGCATCAGGCCGATCCGGCGGGCGCGGTCCGTCGCGGCGATCTCGACGGTAAGGGTCTGTTCACCGATGTCCAGGTCGGCCGTCGGGAGCCCGTTTTCGGCCTGCGCGCACCCCGCGCCAAGGCCGACGAACAGGATCAGCCAGGCCAGCCCGGCCCAGGACCGGCCCGGCGATCGGAGTGGCACGGCCTAATCGCCGCTCATGCGCCCCACAGCGCAGCTGGCGAAGGACTTGGCCTTGGCACTGGTGGAACGCCAGCCGGAGACCGATCCCACCTCGGGGTAGCCCATGCTGGCGAGCTTGGCGGCGACCGCCTCGCGGGCGCTGTCCGGGGCCTGGACCTCGACGGCGCCGCCTTCCACGTCGACCTCGGCCTCAGTGACGCCTTCGACCTGCAGCAGGCCCTTGCGGATGGAGCTGGCGCAGCCGCCGCACTTGATGTTCTCGACCTCGATTTTCATTGCCGGGACCTCGGGATACTGGGGTTTGTACGACTCATTATGTACGATTCCGCTTCTGCGTAAACGTTCACGAGACCCGACCATGCCCGCCTATCGCTCCCGCACCACCACCCACGGCCGCAACATGGCCGGCGCCCGCGCCCTGTGGCGCGCCACCGGCATGAAGGATGGTGACTTCGGCAAGCCGATCATCGCCATTGCCAACTCCTTCACCCAGTTCGTGCCCGGGCACGTGCACCTGAAGGATCTGGGGCAGCTGGTCGCCGGCGAGGTGGAGAAGGCCGGTGGTGTGGCCAAGGAGTTCAACACCATTGCGGTGGATGACGGCATCGCGATGGGTCACGGCGGGATGCTCTATTCGCTGCCCTCGCGCGAGATCATCGCCGACTCGGTCGAGTACATGGTCAATGCCCACTGCGCCGACGCGCTGGTGTGCATCTCCAACTGCGACAAGATCACCCCCGGGATGCTGATGGCCGCGATGCGCCTGAACATCCCGGTGGTGTTCGTCTCCGGCGGCCCGATGGAGGCCGGCAAGGTGCAGGCGCCGGGTAGCGACAAGGTCATCCATCTGGACCTGGTGGACGCGATGGTCAAGGCCGCCGACTCCAGCGCCAGCGACGAGGAGGTGGAGTCCATCGAGCGCTCCGCCTGCCCGACCTGCGGCTCCTGCTCCGGCATGTTCACCGCCAACTCGATGAACTGCCTGACCGAGGCCCTGGGCCTGTCGCTGCCGGGCAACGGCTCGCTGCTGGCCACCCACGCCGGGCGCAAGTCGCTGTTCGAACAGGCCGGTCGGCGCGTGGTCGAACTCGCGAAGCGCTACTACGAGCAGGACGACGCATCCGTGCTGCCGCGCTCGATCGCCACCTTCGAGGCCTTCGAGAACGCGATGAGCCTGGACATCGCCATGGGCGGCTCCACCAACACCGTGCTGCATCTGCTGGCGGCCGCGCGCGAGGGCGAGGTCGACTTCACCATGGCCGATATCGACCGCCTTTCGCGCAAGGTCCCGAACCTGTGCAAGGTGGCCCCGGCCACCCAGCTCTACCACATGGAGGACGTGCATCGCGCCGGTGGCGTGGTCGGCATCCTCGCCGAGCTGGATCGTGGCGGGCTGATCCACCGCGACATCCCGACGGTCCACGCCGATACTATGGGCCAGGCCCTGGAACAGTGGGACGTGATGCGCCACGCCGCCGAATCCGAGGCCCTGTACAAGGCGGCGCCGGGCGGCGTGCCCACCCAGGTCGCGTTCAGCCAGGACAAGACCTGGGACAGCCTGGATATCGACCGCGAGAACGGCTGTATCCGCGACATCGAACACGCCTACTCGACCGACGGCGGCCTGGCCGTGCTCTACGGCAACATGGCCCCGGACGGCTGCATCGTGAAGACCGCGGGGGTCGACGAGAGCATCCTGAAGTTCTCCGGCCCCGCGCGGGTGTTCGAGAGCCAGGACGCGGCCGTCGAGGCGATTCTCGGCGACCGCATCCAGGCGGGTGACGTCGTGATCATCCGCTACGAGGGCCCGAAGGGCGGCCCCGGCATGCAGGAGATGCTCTACCCGACGTCGTATCTGAAGTCCAAGGGGCTGGGCAAGGAATGCGCGCTGATCACCGACGGGCGCTTCTCCGGCGGCACCTCCGGGCTGTCCATCGGCCACGTCTCCCCGGAGGCCGCGCAGGGCGGCGCGATCGGCCTGATCGAGGAAGGCGACACCATCGAGATCGACATCCCCGGGCGCGAGATCCGCATCGACGTCGACGACGCCACCCTGGCGGCCCGGCGCGAGACGATGGAGGCCCGCGGCGCGAAGGCCTGGAAGCCCGAGTCGCGCAACCGCGAGGTCACCCAGGCCCTGCGCGCCTACGCCCTGATGACGACCTCCGCCGCCTTCGGCGCGGTGCGCGACATCTCCCGCTTCGAGGACTGAGCGAGGGCAACAGGCGGGCTTGCAGGATGTCTTGAGCGGCGCCCTGGACCGAAAAACCAAACGACCGAACCACAGGGAGGTGGGGATGGCGATTACCGACTGGCCCGCGGCCGAGCGTCCGCGGGAGAAGCTGATCGAGCGCGGCGCGGCCGCGCTTTCCGATGCGGAGCTGCTGGCGATCTTTCTGCGCACCGGCGTGGCCGGCAAGAGCGCGGTCGATGTCGCGCGCGACCTGCTCGGCCGCTTCGGCGGGCTGCGGCCGCTTTTACAGGCCGATCAGGCGGGGTTCTGCGCGGCGCCGGGGCTGGGCGATGCCAAGTACGCCCAGCTCCAGGCGGTGCTCGAGATGGGGCGGCGGCACCTGGCCGCCGATCTGGAGCGTGGCGATGCGCTGACCTCGCCGACCGCGACCCGCCAGTTCCTCGCGGCGCGCCTGCGCGACTATCCCTTCGAGGTCTTTGCGGTCCTGTTCCTGGACAACCGCCACCGGGTGATCGCCTTCGAGGAGCTCTTTCGCGGCACCATCGACGGTGCCTCCGTACACCCGCGCGAGGTGGTGCGGCGTGCCCTGCGGCACAACGCGGCGGCGGTGATCCTGGCGCACAACCACCCCTCGGGCGTGGCCGAGCCGTCGCGCTCGGATGTCGCCATCACCCGCCGCCTGGCCGATGCCCTTGGGCTCGTGGACGTCCGGGTCCTCGATCATGTGATCGTCGCCGACGAGAGCGTGTCCCTGGCCGAGCGCGGCGAGTTGTAGCGCCTTGTCCCTGGCGGGCCCCGCCGGTCAGCCGCGGATCTCCCAGTGCCCGGGCTCCGACGGACAGGCGGTGCCGGTGTGACGCTGGCCGTCGATGGTCATCTCGAAGTCGCGGCAGCCACTGTCGCGGTTGCGGCGCGGGGTCAGCTGTACCGGCTGGTCATGGGCATTGCGCCAGTGCACGGTCTGGCCGGTCTCGGCCAGTTCCAGGGCGTGTCCCATGCAGGCCTGGTCGTTGCGATCCATCTGGCGGCCGATCATGCCGCCCAGCACCGCGCCGCCGGCCGCGCCAATCAGGATCGCGACCGGGTCGCCATCGCCAACCCGATGGCCGATCACAGCCCCCGCGCCGCCACCGATCGCGGCCCCGATCGCGTCGCGGTTGCAGCGCCCGTCCATCACGCCGTAATCCCGCTCCCAGCGGTCATAACTGTGACCGTGGTAGCCGTGATAGCCCGGGTCGTTCTGCGCGCGCCAGCCGTGGGCCGGTGCCCAGGGCGGTGGCGAGGCCAGGGTATCGGCGGCAAATCCGAACAGCAGTGCGGCGGCCAGTACCTTCAGGTGCGCGGGCAGGCCGCGACGGGATTGGGTGCGTTTCCGTGCCATGGTCCGTCTCCTTTTGATCGGATACGGGCCCAGCTTGGCGTTGTTTCGCTGAACGGTTGTTTAACGTGGCGGGGTGTTTTGCGGAAGCGTGAACGGCTGCGTGTCGGGACTGTGCGCGGTTTCACGTGGTGGTGGCGGCGAGCGCGTGCTCCAGCGCCCGTAGCAGCGTATCCACTTGAGACTCGGTGTGGCTGGCGGACAGCGTGATGCGCAGCCGCGCCTGGCCCTCGGGGACCGTCGGCGGGCGGATGGCCGGGACCAGGAAGCCGGCGGCCAGCAGTCTCTCGGCTACGGCACTGGCGCGGCGGGCGTCACCGATGTGGACCGGCTGGATCGGGGTCAGGGGCGGCGGGTGCTGCAGGCCGAGCCGGTCCAGGCCTGCCCCCAGGCGTTGCAGCAGGCCCTGCAGGTGCGCACGGCGATCCTCGGCGGCCTCGGCAATGCGCACGGAGGCGAGCGTGGCGGCGGCCAGGGCGGCCGGCATCGCGGTGGTGTAGATGTAGGGGCGCGCGGTCTGGATCAGGGCCTCGATCAGGGCCTCGGAGCCGGCGACGAAGGCCCCGGCGGTGCCGAAACCCTTGCCCAGCGTGCCCATCAGGATCGGCACGTCGTCCGCGCCGAGGCCGTGGTGCTGGCAGCTGCCGCCGCCGGTCGCGCCCAGCACCGACAGGCCGTGGGCGTCGTCCACCATCAGCCAGGCGTCGAACTCGCGCGCCAGCGCGGCCAGTTCCGGCAGCGGGGCGATGTCGCCGTCCATGGAGAACACCCCGTCGGTCACGATCAGACGGTGACCGCGATCGGGAGCCTGCTCCAGACGTTCGCGCAGGTGCCCGGGATCGGCATGGTGATAGCGCTGGCTGCGCGCGCCGGCCAGGCGCACGGCGTCGATCAGCGAGGCATGGTTCCAGCGGTCCTCGAACACCGTGTCGTGGCGGCCGGCCAGCGTCTGTACCAGCGCCAGGTTGGCCATGTAGCCGGTGGAGAACAGCAGCGCGCGCTCGCGCCCGGTAAAGCGCGCCAGCGCCTGCTCCAGTTCCACATGCGCGCGGGTGTGGCCGTTGATCAGATGGGCGGCCCCGGCCCCGACCCCGTAGCGGTCGAGGGCTTCGCGGGCGGCGGCAGCGACGGCCGGATCGGCCGCCAGGCCCAGGTAGTCGTTGGAGCAAAAGGCGACGATAGATTTACCGTCGATGACCTGCTCCGGCTGCTGCGGCCCGTCCAGCGTGCGCAGACGGCGCCAGCGACCGTCCGTGCGCACGCGGTCGAGGCGGGCCTGCAGAAAGGCCTGCAGCGACTCGCTCATGGTGAATCGCTCACGGCCGCAGCCCGGCGCGCAGGAAGATCGGCCAGTGCACGCGGGCGGTGATGTCCGTATTCGGCCACAGCGCGCGCAGGGCCGGCTCCAGTGCGGCCAGTGGATCCTGCCCGACGGCCTGCGCGCGGCGGATGGCCGACCAGGTGCCGAGGTAGCCGAGCAGGGTGTCGCGGTCCCAGTCGCGGTCGATCCGAAACTCGGGCGTTTCGATCTCCGGCCAGGGGAACGGCAGGTCGCTGTAGTGGCTGCGGATGTGGCTGCGCTCTTCCGGCCACCAGGGCGCCAGGGTGGTGTCGTGGAAGTCGGTCAGCAGGCGGTCCAGCGCCGGGTCCTCGGCGCGCAGGATGCCGTAGCCCCAGATCGCCAGCAGGCCGCCCGGGCGCAGGACGCGTGCAACCTCGTGATGGAAGTCGGCATGGCGGAACCAGTGCGCGGCCTGGGCGACACAGGCGAGATCTATCGAGGCGTCGGCCAGCGCGCAGGCCTCGGCGGCGCAGGCGATGCGGTCGATGCCGGTGGTCGCCGGCAGGGCGGCCAGCAGGGCCGGGGCGGCATCCGTCGCCACGACCTGCGGGAAGTGCGGCTGCAGGCCCTGCGCGGCCTGGCCGTTGCCGCTGGCGCAGTCCCAGGCCCGTTCGTGGCGCGGGGTGTGCGCGGCCAGCCAGTCAAACAGCTCGGCGGGGTAGTCCGGGCGGTGGCGGGCATACGCCGCCGCCACCGCCGAGAAATGATCGGGAAAGTCGCCCGCCACCGGCCGCTTGGCTCAGGCCGATGCGGAGGCGGGCCGGTCCGATTCCGCAGGGGCTTCCGGCCCGGTCTCCGGGCGCAGGCCCAGGCGTTCGAACAGCGCGAGGTCGTGATTCTCGCCGGGGTTCGGCGTGGTCAGCAGGGTGTCGCCGTAGAACAGCGAGTTGGCGCCGGCCAGGAAGCACAGGGCCTGCATCTCGTCGGACATCTCGGTGCGCCCGGCGGAGAGGCGCACGTAGGAGGCCGGCATCAGGATGCGGGTCGCGGCGATGGTGCGCACGAACTCCAGCGGGTCGAGGTCCTCGATCCCGTGCAGCGGCGTGCCCTCGACCTGGATCAGCTGATTGATGGGGACCGATTCCGGGTGCTTCGGCAGGTTGGCCATCTGCTGCAGCAGGCGCGCGCGGTCGCGCCGCGACTCGCCCATGCCGAGGATGCCGCCGCAACAGACGTTCATGCCGGCCTCGCGCACATGCTCCAGGGTCTCCAGGCGGTCCTCGTAGGTGCGCGTGGAGATGATGTGCCCGTAGAACTCCGGCGAGGTGTCGAGGTTGTGGTTGTAGTAGTCCAGCCCCGCCTCGGACAGGCGTTTCGCCTGATCGGCCTTCAGCATGCCGAGGGTCATGCAGGTCTCCAGCCCCTCGTCCTTGACGGCGCGCACCATCTCGATCACGCGCTCCAGGTTCTTGTCGGTGGGGTTGCGCCAGGCGGCCCCCATGCAGAAGCGGGTCGCGCCCTGGGCGCGGGCATTGCGCGCGGCCTCGAGCACTTCCTCCAGCGGCAGCAGGCGCTCGCGCTCCAGCTCCACGTCGTGGTGCGCGCTCTGCGGGCAGTAGGCGCAGTCCTCCGGGCAGGCCCCGGTCTTGATCGACAGCAGCGTGCTCACCTGCACCGCATTGGGGTCGAAGTGCTCCCGATGCACCGTCTGCGCGCGAAAGATCAGGTCGTTCAGCGGCAGGTCGAGCAGGGCCTCGACCTCGTCGGTATTCCAGTCGTGGCGGGGTGTGCTCATAGGTGGTGGTCCTTGTCGGATTCGGCGGGGATCTCGACGTCCGCCCAGGGCTCGCGGTAGATGGTGAACAGCGCGTAGATCGTCCAGGGCAGCAGGATGGCCGCGGCGATCGCCCAGTAGGCGCGGTAATAGTCGAGATCCGGCGGGAAGAAGGTGGCGACCACGATCAGCGCGCCCATCAGGGCGTAATAGCGGTACGCGGCCCACTGGGTGTGGTGGCCGACCCGCGGATCGGGATGGTGTTTGTTCAGGGCGTAGACCAGCATGGAGCCGCCGAACCACAGTACCAGCGGGACGATCCCCATGATCGCGGCGATGATGAAACCGACCCCGACGCCCTCGCTGCTGACCACGAACAGCGGAATGCCGGCGATCGACACGCTGATCAGGTTGCCGATGTCGAACATCGACGCGGCGCGCCGAGAGCTGCGCCCGGAGACGGTCCTGGTGGCCATGGTCTACCCTGCATGCAAAACGCAGAGCATACCATCATGCCCCTGACCCCTTCATCGCAACCGGGCCCTGTGCATGCCGTGGCCGCGCGCTGGACGGCCTGGTCCGCTGCCTGCGCCGAGTGGCTGGCGGAGGCCCTGTACCCGTCCCATTGCGGCCTGTGCCTGGCGCCCGGACCGGCGGTCTGCACGGGCTGCCGGGGCGATCTGCCACCACTGGAGCGCCCGTGTCCCACCTGTGCGCTCCCCTTGCCGACGGCCGGGGTGTGCCCGGCCTGCGTGCGCCAGCCCCCGGCGCTGGACGCGCTGCACGCTGGATGGGCCTATGCCTGGCCGCTGGACCAGTTGATCCTCGCCTACAAGCATGGCGGCAATGTTCGGGCCGAGCGGGCCCTGGCGGCGCTGGCGGGCCATGTCGCCCGGGTGGCCTTTGACGGTGGCGGCCAGGGACGTCGGTCCTCGCCCGATACGGTGCTGCCGGTGCCGCTGCACGGGCGGCGGCTGCGCGAGCGCGGTTTCAATCAGTCGGATGTCCTGGCTCGGCGCGTGGCGGCGGAACTGGGGGCGGCGCTGGAGACCCGGGCTTTGCGGCGCATTCGGGCCACTGCGTCGCAACAGGCGCTGGGCCGCAAGGCCCGCCGGAGCAATGTGAAGGGGGCCTTTGCCTGGCGCGGCGAGGATCTCGCGGGGCGGAATGTGCTGCTGGTGGATGATGTGGCCACCACCGGGGCGACGCTGTCGGCGCTGGCCGGCGTGCTGCGGCGGGCGGGTGCCGAGCGAGTGGAGGGGCTGGTACTGGCGCGTGCCTGAGCCGCCCAGGGGGCGCGTCAGGCGCCGAGGTGATGGTCGGCGATCATCGCCAGCAGGACCACGGCGCCCAGGTAGTGGTTGTTTTTGAAGGCCCGCAGGCAGTCGGCAGGCTCGCGCTCGAAGATCAGGAACTGCTGGTAGAACATCAGCATCGCCACGATCACCAGCCCGGCCGTGTAGTAGCCCCCGAACCCGGCGTGCTGGCCGACCAGGTAGAGCCCGTACCAGACCAGGACCTGCAGCCCGGCGGTGATCAGGCGGTCCAGCTCGCCGAAGGCGATCGCGGTGGACTTCACGCCGATCTTCAGATCGTCCTCGCGATCCACCATGCCGTAGAAGGTGTCGTACACCACGGTCCAGGCCAGAACCGTCACGAACAGCAGCCAGGCGACGGGCGGTGGATGCTCGCCGGTGACCGCGGTGAAGGCCATTGGCACGGCCCAGGCAAAGGCCGCGCCCAGATGGACCTGCGGGAAGTGGTGGAAGCGCTTGGAGAACGGATAGGTGCCGGCCAGCGCAACGGCCACCAGGGAATACAGGATGGTCAGCACATTGGTGAACAGCACCAGCACGAAGGCGACCACGCTGAGCGCCACGAAGGTGCCCAGGGCCTCGCGCGGGGTGATCGTGCCGATCGCCAGCGGACGGTCGCGGGTACGGGCCACGTGGGCGTCGAAGTCACGGTCGGCGTAGTCGTTGATCGCGCAGCCGGCCGAGCGCATCAGGACCACGCCGGCGGTGAAGATGAAGATCAGATAGGCGGGCGGCCAGCCGTCGGCCGCTACCCACAGGGCCCAGAAGGTGGGCCACAGTAGCAGGTAGATGCCCACCGGGCGATCCAGTCGGATCAGGCGGGCGAGTTCCCACAGGCGTTCGCGCTCGGTCATGGCGGCTTAGGGAGACACTGATTGGATTGCACGCTCGCGCTCGAGTCGCTTTTGCGTGCGAACAAGGCACGGTGACTGCCGTGCAGTCATTCTGCACAAGGGAACCGTAACGCCGTTCCCACGCAAAAGCGGCCGAGCCCCTTCGTGAAATAAATTGTGGGGGTGGCACCCCCTGTTCCCCGATCCTGCGTTGCGGCCCTTGCCGGTAGAACCACTACCGGCTGCGCACCGCGCCTTGTCTCGAGAAACAGGGGGTACCAACGCGAGCGTGCAATCCAATCAGTGTCTCCCTAACTTACCAGCCTTGTGGCGCAAGGGCGCCGGGCGCGCCACTCCGGCACTTGGGGATGCTATAGGTGCGCCTCCAGCCACCCGTCCAGGTCTTCCGGTTCCACCTCGCCGCGATGGGTGTCGAGGATGGTGCCATCGCGGGCGATCAGCACGGTGTAGGGCAGGGCGCCAATGCGGTTGCCGTATTCGCGGCCCACGGCGACCGCCTCGTCCTGGCCGATCAGGACCGGGAATTCGATGCCGAAGTCGTCCACGAAGTGCTGGGTGGCTGTCTGTTCGTCCACCGCCACCGCGACGATGGTGAAGCCGTCGTCCCGGTGGGCCTCGTAGGTGTCCTGGAACAGTGGCATTTCCTTCTTGCAGGGCGGACACCAGGTGGCCCAGAAGTTCAGCACGATCAGGTCGCCGTCCCATTCGCTGAGCTGGCGTTCGTCCCCCGCGAGATCGGGCAGGGTGAAGTCGATGCGCTGGTTGCCCGAGGCCGCCTCGGCCGCGACCTCGGGGGCCGCGTCGGCGGTGGCGCCCGCGGTATCCATCTCCGGCTCCGGATCGCCGCAGGCGGCCAGAAGGAAGGCGCCGGCCGTGGCGACTGCCAGCCCGGTGAGCGCGTGCGAGTGAGGCCTCATGGCGTCACCCCGATGGCGCTTTCCACATGCGCCAGGAAACGGTCGGCATTCAGGTACCCGACGTTGCGGTAGTTGCGCAGTTCATTGCCGTCGGCGTCCCAGAAGATCATGGCCGGGGGCCCGAACAGGTTGAACTCGCGCATCAGGTTGCGGTGCTCCGAGGTGTTGTCGGTGACATCGGCCTTGAGCAGGTGCACGTCCGCCATCGCGTTGATGACGCGCTGGTCCTGGAAGGTGGTGCGGTCCAGGCGCACGCAGTCCACGCACCAGTCGGCGTAGAAGTCCAGGAACACCGGCTGGTTATTGCCCTGTGCCTGCTCCAGCTCGCGTTCGAGATCTTCGAGGCTGTCGATGTAGGTGAACTGCATCTCCGTCGGCCCGGCCTGTTCGCCGCTGGCGGTCACCGCGGGCTGATTGAGCGTGGCCAGCGGGCGGAAGATGTCCTTGCCGCCGGTGGCCGCGCCCAGCATCAGCAGCACGCCGTAGATCAGGAGCACCACGCCCAGGCCTTTCCACAGGGTGTGCCAGCCGGAGGTGCCCTCCGGCAGGGTCTTGAGTGCACCCATATAGACCGCGGTCACGATCAGCAGGATGGCCCACAGGAACATCGCGATCTCGCCCGGGATGACCCGTTCGAGCAGCCAGATGCCAATGGCCAGCAGGCCGACCCCGAAGGCCGCCTTGATGGTGTCCATCCACGGGCCGGCCTTCGGCAGCAGGCGCCCGGCGGAGGTGCCGATGGCCAGCAGCGGGGCACCCATGCCCATGCTCAGCGAGAACAGGGCGATACCGCCCAGCACCGCGTCGCCGGTGTGGCTGATGTAGAGCAGGGCACCGATCAGCGGCGCGGTCACGCAGGGTCCGACGATCAGGGCGGAGAGGAAGCCCATGATCCCGGCGCCGACGTAGGTGCCGCCTTCCTGCTTGTTGCTGATCTGCGACAGCTTGCTCTGTACCCCGGCCGGCATCTGCAGGTCGTAGAAGCCGAACATCGACATCGCCAGCGCGATGAAGATGGCGACGAAGGTGCCGATGATCCAGGGGTTCTGGAACGCGGCCTGCAGGTTGGCACCCGCCAGGCCCGCGAACACCCCGGCCACGGTGTAGGTCACCGCCATCGCCAGCACGAACACCAGCGAGATCAGGAACGCCTTGCGCGTGGTCAGGTTCTTCTGCCCGATGATGATGTTCGACAGGATCGGGATCATCGGGAACACGCAGGGCGTGAACGTCAGCAGCAGCCCGAAGCCGAAGAACGCCAGCGCCACCAGCCAGATCTGGCCGTCGGCCAGCTGGGCCGCGATGCGGTCCTGCTGGGTGACGGGCGCGGCGGCCTCGTCGTCCTCGCGCGGCTCGTCGCCGGTCTCCGGCAGGGCATCGGTGTCGGCCTCGGCAGCCAGGTCGGAGGCGAAGGTGACCGACACCTCCTGGGTCAGCGGCGGGTAGCACACGCCGGCGTCGGCGCAGCCCTGGTAATCGATCGCCAGGGTGATGTCGGCGACGTCGTCCGCGTCACGCAGCACCGGGACGAGGATCTCGACCTGGTCGCGAAACACCTGGCTCTCGCCGAAGAATTCGTCTTCCTGCAGCTCGCCGTCCGGCGGGTTGACCGGGCCCAGTTCGATGCCGTCGCCCTCGGCGATGCGCACATCCAGCTGTTCGCGGTAGAGGTAGTAGCCCTCGGCGATATCGAAGCGCAGGATCACCGCGTTCTGGCTGATGGCCTCCAGCGATGCGGCGAAGGCCTTTTCCGGTTCCAGCAGGTCATCGGCGGCGCCCAGATCACCGGACAGTTCGCCAAGGTCGCCCAGCGCGCTGCGTTCCTCCGCGGGCTCGTCGCGGGGTTCTTCGTCCGCGTCGGCCTCGCCGTTCCCGCCCGGCAGGCCGGGCAGCTCGATGGAGACGGTCTGGAAATGCGGCGGATAGCACACGCCGAGATCCGCGCAGCCCTGCGAGCGCGCGGTCAGTTCGATGGTTGTGCTCTCGGCCGCCACGATCGGCAGCTCGACCTGCACCTGGCCACGATAGGTCTCGACCCGGCCGAAGAACTCGTCTTCCTTGACCTCGCCGTCCGGGATCCGGGCTTCGCCCAGTTCGAGTCCGTCGCTCTCCGGCGTGAACTCGAATTGCTCGCGGTACATGTAGTACTCGTCCGCGATGTCCCAGGTGAGGCGCACAGTGTCGGCGTCGATCGCTTCGGCACTGAGGGCGAAGGCGTCGTCCGGGTCCAGCAGGTCGTCCTCGAAGACGGCCTGGGCCAGGGCGGGCAGCAGCGTCAAGGCGAGGAGCAGGCTCGCCAGCCAGGTGCGCGGGTTCAGGAGGTGCATTGTGTAATCCAGTCCAGGTAATCGGGCAGCCCGTGTTCGATCGGCAGGGCGATGATCTCGGGTGTCTCGTAGGGGTGTTGGTCCGCCAGGCGCGTCTGGAGTTCGTCGAGACGTGCGGGCGAGGTCTTGATCAGTAGAGTGACTTCCGCGTCGATCTCGATATTCCCTTTCCACAGGTAGACCGAGCGTCCGGGCGGCAGGATGTGCACGCAGGCCGCCAGGCCCTGTTCCACCAGGGTGCCGGCCAGGGTGTCGGCCGCGGCCGGGTCATCCAGGGTGGTGATCACCAGCCAGGCGCGGGCTTCGGTGGCTTGCCGGGTGGTAGTCATGGTTCAGGAATCCCGTTCGATGCGCGCTGTCTGGCCCGGCCGCAGCGGCACACCGTCCGCCGGGGAGAACTCGACCTCGACGCGGTAGCCGCGTTCGGGCTCCTCGCCGGTCGGCTCCCAGCCCACGCGCGCGATGGTGCCGGGCAGGCGCTGGTCGCCGACTACGACCGTAACCTCGGTCCCGGGTTCCAGGGTCGTGGCCGTGTCGGCCGGGACGGTCGCCGTGGCACGCATCGGGTCGGTGGTGCCGAGGATCGCGAGCACCGGCGGCAGCAGGGCCGGGTTCACGTACTGGCCGGGGTTGGCCTCGACGCGCACCAGGCGCCCGCTGGCCGGGGCGCGGATGGTGGCGTCGTCAAGATCGGCGCGGATGCGGTCACGCTGGGCGCGGGCCTCGGCCAGGCGCGCGGCGACCGTCGCGTAGTCGATGCGGGCCAGTTCCAGCTCGCGCGCGGCGATCAGGGTCTGGTCGTAGAGGTCCTCGGCCTTGTCGCGTTCGCGTTCGGCCTCGTCCAGTTCCATCTGCAGGCGCTCCAGCGTGGCCCGGGCGGCCCGCAGGTCGGCATCGGTGCGTCGAGTGTCCAGGCGGAACAGCACGGCATCGGCTTCGACCTGATCGCCGGCGCGGGCCTCGATCGACTCGATGCGGCCGGCAACCGGGGCGGTGATGCGGTAGCGCTCGCCCCAGTCGAGCTGGGCCGCGAAGCCGTCCTCGGCCAGCACGGGCGCCGGGGTGACGGCGAGCAGGGCCAGCAGGCTGGCCGTGGTCAGCAGGGATGGGCTCGTGAATACGCGGGACATGGGCAGTTCTCCCGTCCGGTCGCCAGTGGGCCGGCGGCTCAAGGGGTTTCCTGGGTGGCGCGGAACGGGCTCAACTCGTCACGGCCGCTTAGCAGGGCCAGGCGCTCGTAGGCCAGGGCCAGTTGGTATTCGGTGCTGGCATTGAAATGCGCCGCGGCACTTTGCTGCACCATCGAGTCGCCCAGATCGGCCTGGTCCTCGATGTCGTAGAGGTAGCGCGCGCGGTCGATGTAGAGCTCGCGGTAGTCCATGCGCCAGGCGGCCTCGTCGCGCTGGGTGCGCAGGGCACGGATCTCGTCGTGCAGTTCGCGCAGGCGGTTGCGGGCCTCGATGCGTGCCTGGCCCAGTTCGGCCTCGGCGCGGTGACGGGCGGCGACGGCCTGGCCGACGCGGCTGTCGTGGCGACGGCCTTCGTACAGCGGGATCTCCAGCACCAGGCCGGCGGCGAACGGGTTGCGGTCTCCGCCGCCGAGGTCGCGGTTCCACCAGCCGGATTCGGCCTCCGCATACAGGCGCGGACGGCGCTGGGCGCGCGAGGCGGCCACCTCGCGGCTGGCGGCCTCGACCTGGCGGCGTTCGGCCAGCAGGCGCGGGCTGGTGTTGTCGAGCTCGGCCAGCAGGGTGTCCAGATCCGGCAGTTCCGGCAGGTCCAGCGGAAGCATGGGGGCGAGCACGGTGCGCACACGCCGGTCCGGGCGGTTCAGGGCCTCGGCCAGGGCGGCGCGGGTGCGGGCCTGGTTCTGCAGGGCGCGGGTGCGCTGAACGCGCAGGGTCTGATATTCGGATTCAAGGCGAAAGACCTCGATATCCGACACCTGACCGCGCTGGTTGCGCTCCTCGGCGCGTTCCTTGGAGACGTAGGCCGCGGCCATTGCCTCGGTGTCGCGGGCAAAGGCCAGATCGGCCAGCAGCACATCGAAGTAGCGCTCGAGGACGTGGATGCGGTGGCGGGCGTGGGCCAGTTCCTCGTGCTGGCGGGCGGCAACCAGACGCTGCTCGCTGGCCGATTCGCGCGCGTGGGACTGGCCGAAGTCGCTCAGCAGCTTGCGCGCCACGATGGCGGCGCGTGAGTCGTTGCGGCTGCGGTCCTCGATCTGGTCGTTGGGTTCGATCCAGCGGGCCTCGAGCCGCGCGTTTACGCTGACGTCGCGTTCGGCACGGGTCGCTTCCAGCTCCGCGCGGGCCTGCTCGCGTTCGGCGCGTGCTGCGCGCACCCGTGGGTGCAGGGCGTCGACGCGTTCCAGTGCGTCACCGACCCGCATGGGGTTGGGCAAGGGCCCGGCATCGGCCGCGCCGACGCTGTCCTGTGCCATTACCGCTCCGGCCAGCGGCCACAGGAGCAGGCCGGCCAGCAGCAGGCGGGCCAGTCGGCGCCGGTGGTGGGGGCCGGACGAGCGGGGGTGCATCGGCGACATCAGGCGTCGATCCTCGCGGGTTGAGCGGATGGGGCTCAGCGGCCGTCTTGTTCGCGCTTGAAGCGCGTGAAGTTCTGGTCCTTGTAATGCCCCTCGGCTACGAACTCGCCCAGCTGGAGGAACTCGCGGACGTCGCGCGTGGCCCCGGTGAACCGGGCGATGGGTTCGCCCTCGAGGTTGAAGAACTGGAACACGGGCGTGGCGCGCACCCGGTAGTCACGGGTGGCCCAGTCCATTTGGGTCTTGGTCTCGCCCTCGAAGGTGACGATCTCGATGGCGCCCTCGACGTCGACGCTGAATACGAGAAAGTGCTCGCTGAAGTATTCCTGAACCTCGGGCTGGTTCAGCACCTGGTTCTTCATGCGGTGGCAGAACGGGCAGTCGGCCATCTCGAAGAAGATCAGGATGCCCTTCTTGCCGGCCGCGCGCGCCTCCTCCAGCTCCTCGGGGAACTCGCCGAAGGTCGGGTCGAAGAAGTGGTGTTCCGGATCGCGCGGGTCTTCCACGGCGGCGGTCGTCAGGGCCGGGACGAGGAAGGCCAGCAGGGCCAGCATCAGGATCGGTGTGCGCAGCATGGTTCGTTTGCTCTCCGGAATATCTCGTCAGGCGTATGCACCAAAGACGTGCGGAAGACTGGCTTAATTCCCTTCCCCTTGCAAGGACAAAACGGGTCGCGGCCAGCGCGTTCCGGTGTCAATGGTTTTTGGAGTATCCGCGTCGCACCGGGGTTCCAATCGACAGCACCCGGGGGGCATGTTCCAATAATCGGGCCTGATCTGCGGAACCCCCTCGATGCGCAACCCCCTCTTTCCCCTGTTTGTCTTTCTTGGTCTGGTACTGCTCGAGATCTTCGGCTTTGCCTGGGTAGGTGACGCCGTGGGCGCCCTGATGACGGTGGCGCTGGTGATTATCACGGCCGCGGCCGGGCTGCTGCTGTTCCGGTTGCAGGGTTTCTACCACTGGCGCCGTCTGCAGCAGAGCCTGGCGCGCGGGGAGGTGCCGGCGCGGGGTCTGGTCGAAGGCTGGCTGCTGATGAGCGCCGCCGTGTTGCTGTTGCTGCCGGGTTTTTTCACCGATGCCGCCGGCTTCGTGCTGTTGATCCCGCCGCTGCGGCGCTGGGCGGCGGACGGCATCCTGCGTCGCGGCATGGTCCGCGCGCGTGGGGCTGGCCCTGGCGGCGCACAGGGCAGCGACACCATCGAGGGCGAGTTCCGCCGTCACGAGGACGGTGGCGAGCCGCCTGACGACCGGCTCGATCACGACGACCGTCGCTGATCTCCCCGCGGTCTCCGGATTTGTAACGCGCGCCCTTGACTCGCCTTTGTGTGCCCCTATTATTGGCACTCGTCAGGGGCGGGTGCTAACAGGGTGCCCGTCCGACACCCCAACTTTCCTGTTGCAGACACTTTATAAGGAGTTCGCACCATGAACCTGCGGCCTTTGCACGATCGAGTCATCGTGAAGCGTATGGAAGAAGAGCGCACCACCCCCGGCGGCATCGTGATCCCGGATTCCGCGGCCGAAAAGCCGATCCGCGGCGAGGTCCTGGCGGTGGGCAACGGCAAGATCCTGGATAACGGCGAGTCTCGTCCGCTGGACGTGAAGGCCGGTGACAAGGTCCTGTTTGGCAAGTATTCCGGCACCGAGGTCAAGGTCGAGGGCGAAGACGTCCTGGTGATGCGCGAAGACGACATCATGGCCGTCATCGAGGGCTGAGCCCCCGTCCCGCGTCCGTCTAACACGAATTTTCAGGAGTAGAACGAATCATGAGCGCTAAAGAAGTACGCTTTGGTACCGACGCCCGTACCCGCATGGCCAAGGGCGTGAACACCCTGGCCAACGCCGTGAAGGTCACCCTCGGTCCCAAGGGCCGCAACGTGGTCCTGGACAAGGCCTTCGGCGCCCCGACCGTGACCAAGGACGGTGTGTCCGTGGCCAAGGAGATCGAACTGGAAGACAAGTTCGAGAACATGGGCGCGCAGCTGGTCAAGGAAGTCTCCTCGCAGACCTCCGACGCCGCCGGTGACGGCACCACCACCGCGACCGTGCTGGCCCAGTCCATCGTCCGCGAAGGCATGAAGGCGGTCACCGCCGGCATGAACCCGATGGACCTCAAGCGCGGTATCGACAAGGCCGTGAAGTCCGCGACCGAAGAGCTGAAGAAGCTGTCCAAGCCGTGCACCGAGCACAAGGCGATCGCGCAGGTCGGTTCGATCTCCGCGAACTCCGATACCGCCATCGGCGAGATCATTGCCGATGCGATGGACAAGGTCGGCAAGGAAGGCGTGATCACCGTCGAGGAAGGTTCCTCGCTGGAAAACGAGCTGGATGTCGTGGAAGGCATGCAGTTCGATCGCGGCTACCTGTCGCCCTACTTCATCAACAACCAGCAGAACATGAGCGCCGAGCTGGAGGATGCCTACATCCTGCTGTTCGACAAGAAGATCTCGAACATCCGTGATCTGCTGCCGATCCTGGAAGGCGTCGCCAAGGCCAACAAGCCGCTGCTGATTATCGCCGAGGACATCGAGGGCGAGGCCCTGGCCACGCTGGTGGTGAACTCCATGCGCGGCATCGTGAAGGTCGCCGCCGTGAAGGCCCCGGGCTTCGGCGATCGCCGCAAGGCCATGCTGCAGGACATCGCCGTGCTGACGGGCGGCCAGGTGATCTCGGAAGAGGTCGGCCTGTCGCTGGAGAAGACCACGGTGGAAGACCTGGGTCGCGCCAAGAAGGTGCAGGTGACCAAGGAAAACACCACCATCATCGACGGCATGGGCACCAACAAGGACATCAAGGGCCGTGTTGACCAGATCCGTGCGCAGATCGAGGAAGCGACCTCCGACTACGACAAGGAAAAGCTGCAGGAACGCGTGGCCAAGCTGGCCGGCGGTGTTGCGGTGATCAAGGTCGGCGCCGCCACCGAGGTCGAGATGAAAGAGAAGAAGGCCCGCGTCGAAGACGCCCTGCACGCCACGCGTGCGGCGGTGGAAGAAGGCGTGGTCCCTGGCGGTGGCGTGGCCCTGCTGCGTGCCTGCGCCGCGATCACCAAGCTCAAGGGCGACAACGAAGAGCAGACCGCGGGTATCAACATCTGCCGCCGTGCGATGGAAGAGCCGCTGCGCCAGATCGTCTACAACTCCGGTGACGAGCCGTCCGTGGTCCTGAACCAGGTCCTCGAAGGCAAGGGCAACTACGGCTACAACGCCGCCACTGGCGAGTTCGGCGACATGATCGACATGGGCATCCTGGATCCGACCAAGGTGACCCGTTCCGCACTGCAGAACGCCGCGTCCGTGGCAGCCCTGCTGATCACCACCGAGGCCATGATCGCCGACATCCCGAAGAAGGATGACGGTGGCGGCGCCGGTGGCGACGACATGGGCGGCATGGGTGGCATGGGCGGTATGGGAGGCATGGGCGGCATGATGTAAGCCGCGCCTTCTCCGTACATCGCCGATGTACCCGGGACCCCGCTTCGGCGGGGTCTTTTTGTCTGGCGAGACGATCGGCCCCAGTGTGGTCTCGTGGGTCGGCGCCGCGTCAGGGAACCCTTAATGCGACTGTGTGTCCCTTGAGATACGCGGGATCCCCGCAGGGGCTGTTGCAATGACGTGACAGTTCGGCCGAAAGTGGCTGGATCCCGGCCAGTTTGCGGAATGTGACGGCGTTGTGATGCCGACACAAAAATTGCGTCTCGTTGCGTGCAAAACCCGAACTTGTGTGCCAGTATCAGGGTACTGTAGAGGGCTTGGCGTAAGGAGCTCGCTGCTTTGGATTGCGGATGCGCGTGCGACCACTGATTTCCGCACGACCGCAAACGGGGTCCGACGTCGATTGTTTTTACAAGGAGGCTATGCAATGAATCATAAGCTCGTTAAGAATCTTCTGGCCGCGTCCGTGGCTTCGCTGGTGCTGGGCGCCGCCGGGCAGGTCGTTGCGCAGGAACCGCCGGCCGCGAACGTCACTGACCGCAGCGGCAAGGTCGTGGTCGATCGCTCTGGCGAGTGCGTGCGCACGCGTTCCTGGGCCCCGGAAAACGTGAAGTTCGAACAGTGCGCGGGCTACATCCAGGAAACCGCCGAAGCCCCCGAGCCCGAGCCCGCCGCTGCCCCGCAGCCGGAGCCGGAGCCGGAATTCACCACTACCACGCTGAGCGCCCAGGCGCTGTTCGACTTCGACAGCGCCGAGCTGCGCTCCGAAGGCCGTTCCGCCCTGCGTGACCTGGCCCGCAGCCTGACCGCCGACGACGCCGAGTACAGCTCGGTGCTGGTCGAAGGTCACACCTGCACCATCGGCCCGGCCGACTACAACCAGGGTCTGTCCGAGCGTCGTGCCCAGGCCGTCGCCGACTTCCTGGCCAGCGAAGGCGTGCGTGAAAGCGACATCCGCACCGTCGGCTACGGCGAAGACCGCCCGACCGCCGACAACTCCACCCAGGCCGGCCGCGAGGCCAACCGCCGCGTGGAAGTGACCTCCGACGTGCGCCAGCGCGCCAACTAAGGTCGCTCGCAACACCCCGGTCGCCGGTTCGCCGGCGAGCCGGTGCAAGGCCCCGCTCCAGCGGGGCTTTTTTGTGCGAGTTTCCCCGCCAGGTCGCCGATGAACCCCTCTCCGCTCCCGGGCTGGCCGGGTTGGCGCGAAACCCCCTTCAGTCTGCGTTAATCTTGTGCCCCTAGACTGGGACCAGATATCTGGAGAGGCCGATCATCATGACGATCCATCGAATCCCGAGACGCAATCCGTTCGCGGCCCTGCTGGGGGGCGTTACCCTGATGGCGGGCTTGCTGCTGACGACCCCCGCGGCCGCCGGCGGCGTGGAACGCGCGACCGATCTGCGGGCCCTGGCCGGTAACGGTGATGGTCGGCCGACCGTGATCATGTTCGCCTCCAGTAGCTGCCCCTACTGTGACCGGGCGGAACAACAGCACTTGGGCCCGATGGCCGAGGATCCGGCCTTTGCCGGAGTGCATATCCGTAAGGTGATGCTGGACCGGGACGAGGTCCGCGACTTTGATGGCGAGACGCTGCCCGGGAATCGCCTCGGCCGGAACTACGGGGTGCGCGTCGTGCCGACCATCATGGCCTTCGATGCCGAGGGTCGTCCGGCCGGGACGCCGCTGGTGGGCATCCCCAACGAGCAGCTGTACCGCAGCCAGATCCGCACCCGCATCGAGGCGGCGCGCAACGGGGCCCGCGACGCCTCGAGCTAACAGGGAACTCTGGACGCCCACCGTGTCGGTTCGGCGTGGTGACGTGGGCGCGTTGGAGTGGATGCCTCACCGATCGCCACGTCGCTTCGCTCCTCGCGATGACCGGTCGGTCAGCGCCGGCCTCGAGAAGATTCTCGGGGAGTAGTCGTGATTCGAGTGTCGGTCAGCCGTTGCGAGAAAGCGCGGTGTTTCGGTGAGCTTGGTGTGCTAATGCCTGCATCCGAACCGCTTTTTCTTCGTGCCTTCGTGCGCTTCGTGGTGAAAAAAACGGGTTTACAGGGCGCAGCGTCTCCTAGCGTTCGATGCGGTAGATCAGGTCGACGGACTGTTCCGTGGTGCC
Organism: Thioalkalivibrio sp. ALE17; assembly: GCF_000425605.1. Lineage (NCBI taxonomy): Bacteria > Pseudomonadati > Pseudomonadota > Gammaproteobacteria > Chromatiales > Ectothiorhodospiraceae > Thioalkalivibrio > Thioalkalivibrio sp. ALE17. Next base: position 141,846 of record NZ_KE384404.1, on the reverse strand, counting down.
GGAGGCGGTTTCCACGCTCAGGTTGCGGGTCAGTTCATAGCGCAGCAGGACCTTCGAGGTGTTGTCGAACAACCCGATGGAGTAGCGCAGCAGGAGTCTTGGCGAGAGGTACAGACCCAGCGTCAGCGCGCTCTCGTCCAGCCCGCCCTCGGTATCCAGTTCCACCTCGTCCAGGCCCAGTTCGCGGCCGATGCGCTCGGTGATGACCGCACCCTGTTCCAGGCCGTAGGCCGCCGCGGCGGCGGCGATCATGTTGCCGTCCGATTGTGATGCGCCCGACAGGGGGCGACCGGTCAGCAGGAACGCCATCGCCTCGGTCTCGTCCATCGGCGGGTCGGAGATCACCCGCGAGCGCAGGTTGTCCGGCGTGCCGCGGATCTCCAGGCCGACCGTCACGTTGTACTCGCGCACGGTGCGCATCGCGCGCAGGTCCAGTTCCGGGTTCTCCGCCGGCCCCTGGAAGACGAGGCTGCCGCGTTCCACCCGCAGGTCCTGGCCGTAGTCGCTGTACTGGCCCTCGGGGATGGTGATCTCGCCGAAGAGCTGGGTGGGCTGCCCGGTGATCTCCTCGACATCCACCTCGCCGGCGAAGCGCGCGGTCAGGCCGAAGCCGTCGAAGCGCACGTCGTCGCCCAGCCGGATCCGGATCCGGATGTCGGTCTTCAGCCCCTGGGCCTCCTGGATCTCCTCGCCGAGGATGATCTCGTCGCCGGAGACCCGGATCGCGCCCGGCGGCAGGTCCGGCGGGCGGATGCGCGCCCAGGGCAGGAACACCTCGCCGCGCACGCGAATGCCGTCGGCGGGGGTGAAGACCAGCTGCAGGTCCGGTGTGATGCGGGCCTCCGCGTCCACCCGATTGACCACCAGGAAGTCCGTGCCGGCCAGATTCAGTTCGGCGCGCGGGCCGTCGCCCCCGAGATCGACCCGGCCGTCGAGGTCGATGCCGCCATCGCCCGACTCCAGCCGCCCGGCGAGCGTCAGCTCCTCGGCCGACACCACGCGGGCCGTGATCTCGGGGATCACGACGTCGATACCCGCCTCCGGGATCAGCACGCCCCCGTCGCGGAAGGCCACCTCACCCTCCACCAGCGGTGCGTCGAGGCGGCCACCAAAGTCCAGGCGGGCGTCCAGCGACCCTCTCAGGCGCTGGATCTCGGGGCTCAGGGCGGCCAGCCAGGCCAGGTCCTCGAGCCGCGCGACAAAGTCACCGTCCAGGCGCAGGTCCTCGCCGTCCGGGCGCAGGCGGATGTCGCTGCGGGCGGTTCCGCCCTCCAGGGAGTCGAGGCGCAGGGCGGCGTCCACGTCGCGGTCGCGTATCCGGGCGGTCAGGCGTACGTCGCGGTAGGGGACTTCCTCGAGATCCCCGTCCTCGTCCCGCACGATCAGGTGGCCGTCGGTCGGCGTCACGGCCAGGTCGGCCGCCAGGGTGCCGTCGGGCTCGAGGCGGCCGCTGGCGTCGGCGTTCAGCTCGCCGGCGATGGCCAGTTCCGGCGGCAGGAAGGGTTCCAGCCACGCCAGGTCCAGGGCCCGGATGTCGGCATCGAATTCCGCCCCTGCGGTGCCGCTCCAGCGGGCCTCGGTACACAGGCGCGCGTCGTCCCGCGCCAGGCACAGGCGCTCCAGCCGTGCCTGTTCGGGCCCCCCCTCCAGCGCGACCGGTTCTGTCAGGCGCCAGGCCCCGGCGGCGGGCTGGTCCAGGTCCAGTCGTGCGAGCTGTCCGCGCCAGTGCAGGGTCTCGGGGTCCAGGCCGCCGCGCAGCGCCAGTTCCAGCGAACCCAGGTCTGTCGCATCTGCGGCGAGGGTGATGCGGTGTTCATCCACGCGGCCGGAGGCGTCCAGCCGCAAAGACTCCACCCGCGTACCGTCGCCCGGTTCGAGCCCGGTCAGGCGCAGCTCGATCTCGGCGGGTGCGGCCACCTCGAGGCCCGCATCGGCCTGCAATTCCAGCCGTTCCAGGGTGATGTCCGCCAGTCGCAGGCCGGCGCCGCTGCCGCGCGCCGCGACGCGCGGACGCTCGGGGTCCCCCGTGATACGCGCATCCAGTTCCAGTCGGCCGCCAAGGTCGGGCCAGGCCCGGTCCAGCTCCGGTGCATCCAGTTGCAGTTCGAAGTCGAGGGCGTTGGTCCACTCGCCGCGGGCGCTCAGCGTGTTGCGCCCCAGTGCCAGGTCCAGGCGGTCCACGCGCAGGTGTTCGCCCTCCAGCGCGAGGTCCGCCTGACCGGAAACGGGCTGTTCGCGCAGGCGGCCCTCCAGGCGCTGTAGTCGGGCCTGGAGGCGCGGGCGGCCGTCGGCGTCCAGGTGTCCCTTGCTGGTCAGGGCCAGCGCGAGCTGACCGGGGAGTTCGGCGGCCACCAGCGACGGGTCCAGCCCCTCGCCGTCCAGCGCGAGATCCCACGCCAGGCCTTCGGACCAGTCGAGGTCGCCGCTCAGGGCCAGCCGGGCACCTGTGTCGGCAGCGAGCTGCAGTCGTTCGATCTGGCCGCCGGTCTCGCTCAGCGCGACCCGGGCGTCACCCGTGATGTCGATCCCGCGCAGGCCGGCCTGCAGCGGGGCCAGCTCGAGCTGCGCGGCCAGCCCGCCGCTGGCGGGGACGTAGTCGCCGTCCAGTGCCACGCGCAGTTGTTCGATGCGGCCGTCCAGCTCCGGGTGCAGGCGTGCCAGTTCCGGGGCCGCGAGGTCCAGCCCGAGGTCGAAGGCGATGCGGTGATCGGGATCGGTCAGGTCGCCGGCCAGGCCCGTGGCCGCACCCGCCAGATCCAGCCGCGCGAGGTCGCGGATGGCCAGGCGGGTGTCCTCGATGCCGGCCTCGCCGTCGGCCACCCACGCGTTCAGGCGCCCGCTGATCGGGTGATCCTCGAAATGTCCTTCCAGTTCGGTGACGCTCGCGCGTGCCTCGAGGGCGGCCAGGGGCGGGGCGTTGGTCCCCAGCGGCAGGTGACCCTGCAGCTGCGCCTTGAGATGCTCGATCCCGGCATCCACTTCCAGGCCCAGCGGCGCCGGCGTCAGTTGACGGGCCTCCAGGGCCAGATCCCAGTCCAGGGCGTCGTCGAAGCGGACCGGGCCGGACAGGGCGATCCGACCGGCTTCGGAAGCGATCTCGAGACCTTCAAGCTGCAGCGATTCGAGGTCTCCCCGTGCACGGGTGCTCACGGCGATGCGCGGCCAGGGTGCGAGGGTGGCGGCCGTGTCGATCTCCAGGGCCCAGGCCTCCGGTGTGCCGTGCACCTCAAGGCGCCCGGCCTCCATGTCGACGTGCTGTTCCGGATCGATGTGGAAGGCGAAGGGCTGCCACTGCGCGGTCAGTTCCAGCTCTGGCGTGGCGAACAGTTCGCGGGCGCTGGCATGCAGGCTCAGCTCGATGCCGGCGCGCAGGTCATGGTCCACCTGTACGCGTTCCCGCAGGGCCCCGGTGACCCGCAGCTCGCCGTGTGCCTCGTCGGTTCCCAGGCCCTCGGCGGCCGTCTCGGGCAGGGGGGCCTGCCACTGGCCGCGCAGCTCGAGCGGATAGTCCCCGTCGGTCTCGATCTCCCCGGTCAGTCGGGCGCGGATCTCCGGCATATCCAGTGCCAGCGCCTGCAGCTCGACCCGCGAACCGCGCGCCCGGGCGCCGGCCGTCAGGCGGGTGATGGTGGCCAGTGGCTCGCCGGTCTGAAGGATCGCCAGATCCTCGACGAGTAGCTGGCCCAGGCGCACTGCCAGCGGTAGCCGGATGGATTCGGGTAGCGCGAAGGGCTCGTCGTCGGAGACCGCCTCCGGGTCGGGCGGCGGGAGATCGACGCGCATGCCCGTGGCGGCCAGCACCCGGATGTTCAGTTCCCCGCGCAGCAGGCTGCGGGCACTGACGCCGATGCGGCCCGCGGGCAGATCGATCTCCGGGCCATCGGGGAGCGCCAGGTACAGGCCGTGCAGCCGCAGTTCGGTAAACAGCGTTCCCTCGACCCGGTCGATGCGCAGCTCGACCGGGACCAGGCGCTCGCCCTGGGCGGCCAGCCAGCGGGTACCGGATTCGGTGGCGAGCAGGGCGCCGAGGGTCCCCAGCAGGATGATCACCAGGGTCAGGAGCGTGGACAGCCCCCACAGGCTGGCGCGCAGAACGGGCTTCACAGGTCCGGCCCCATGGAGAAGTGGATGCGGAAGTCGTCTTCCGAATCCGGGCCGTGGGCCAGGTCCACGCGGATGGGACCGACCGGGGAGCGCCAGCGCACGCCGATCCCGACCCCGTAGACCGGGTCGAATTCGTCCCACTCGTTGACCACGTTGCCGGCGTCCACGAAGGCCGCGGCGCTCCAGTTGCCGACGACCGGGTAGTCGTACTCCAGGCTTCCAACCACCTTGTGGCGCCCGCCGATCACATCGCCGTCCTCGTTGCGCGGGCCGACCCGCTGATAGCCGTAGCCGCGGATGCTGGCGTCACCGCCGGCGTAGAAGCGCAGGGAGCTGGGCAGGTCCTGCACCGCGTCGACCTCGGTGAAACCGGCGTCCGCGCGCGCCAGTACCCGTCCGGGGCCGAGGCCGCGCACGATCTTGCCGCTGGCCAGTACCTGCGCAAACGAGGTGCTGGACAGGATCTCTTCGCGCGCGCCCTGCACGGTGGCCTCGAAGCGGTAGCCGCGCCGCGGGGTCATCGGATCGTCCGCATCCATGCGGCTGATGCGGTAGGACGGGATCAGCAGCTGGCTGCGGCCGCTGTCGTCCTCGCCGGCGGTGTAGTCCTCGTATTCGTAGCGCAGCCCCTCGGTGGTCTGCCAGCCACTGCGGCGCTGCAGGATACGGTTGGCCCCGATCTGGAAGCGGTCGGATTCCTGGGTGTCCGTCTTTTCCGTGCGGTAGGTGGTGAACAGGTTCAGGCGTTCACGCAGCGGGTCGCGCAGCGGGATCTCGTAGTTGTAGCCGATGCCGGATCGCACCGGGGACGCCTCGATCTCGGCCTGGTAGCGGTGGCCCCGGGTGTTGGCGTAGCGATGTTCGTAGCGCAGGCGGATGCGCGGTCCGATATCGGTGGAGTAGCCGATGCCGGCCTCGTAGCTGTGGCGTTTGCGTGGTTCCAGCTCCGCGAGGATCGGGACTTCCAGCCCGTCCGCCGCATCGCGCCGCGGGCGCACGCGGACGCCGCCGAAGTAGCCGCTGTCGTTCAGGTTGCGTTGCAGTGCGATGATCTGCGCCGAGCTGTACGGGTCGCCGGCCTCGAAGGGCACCATGCGCTGGACGAAGTCGTCGGCGAGGATGTCCTGGTCGATACGGACCTGGCCCATGCGGTAGCGATCCCCGGTCTCCATGTGCAGGCGGATGGTGGCGGCGCGCGCGTCGCGGTCTACCTCGAGGCGCCGGGTGTGGAGATCGGCGTCGAAGTAGCCGCGATCGGCGGCGATCCGCGTCATACGGTTGCGCAGGGCCTCGTAGCGATCATGGCGCAGGGTGTCACCCACGCGGATCTCGGTCTGGCTGCGCACGGCCTCGAAGCCCAGGTCGTCGGCCCCCTCGCCAGTGATCTGGATATCGATCCGCTCGACCGTGGTGGGTGGCCCGGGGTCCAGGGTGATACGGACGTCCCAGCAGTCCTCGCCGCGCTCGAAGTCCAGCTCCAGCTCGGCGTCGTAGAAGCCGATGGCGCGCAGGGCGTTGCGGGCGCGTTCCTCGGTGTCGCGCAGGACCCGGCGTTCGCGAAACCCCGGCAGGTCGCAGGGGTGCCGCGCCAGGTTGATGCTGTTGCGGATGTTCTCGCGCTGGGCGTCGGTTCCGCCCTCGATCTGCAGACCCGGGGTGGCGCCATTCTCGGCGGCGGCCGGGCTTGCCAGGCCCGCGAGCGCCAGCATTACCAGTGCGACCCCGCCGACGCGCGACAGGGCTAACCGGCGAATGAACAGGGCGCGGAGACGGGTCATGGAACGATGATAGCGGTTGCGAAGCGGGGCGCGTGTGAGGATCGGAACGCGCCAACTCACGCGAGTTCCCGCCCGCCCGACCGGCCGTTGCGTTACGCCGGCGGCGGATCAGGTCGCCGGGCAGTCCACCCCGCTGCCCCGCGAGAACACCACCAGGTGGGTGAAATCGAGACGCAGGCGTACGTGTTCGCCGATCACGAAGTTGTCGTGGGACGGGGCCATGCACAGCACGCTGAGCCCGTCCGGCAGACGCAGGGTGTAGAGGAAGTCCGCTCCGCGGAAGGCCTTGTCGAGGATCTCGGTGCGGATGGTGCCGGCCTCGTTGTCGATCGCGATGTCGTCCGGGCGGACCAGGACATCCACGGCCGTGCCGGGCGGCAGCTGCTCCGACAGAGTCCCCTCGATCTCGCCGAAGGCGGTATCCACCACATGCTCGGCGCAGACCATGCCGGGGATCAGCGTGCCCTCGCCGACGAAGTCGGCGACGAAGCGATCCGCCGGGCGGTGGTAGAGGTTGTAGGCGGTATCCCACTGGGCCACGCGGCCCTGGTGGATGACCGCGATGCGGTCGGCGAAGGCGAAGGCCTCGTGCTGGTCATGGGTGACCAGGATGGCGGTGGTGTTCTCCGCGCGCAGGATACGCCGCACTTCGCGCGCGAGCTCGCTGCGCAGCTCCACGTCCATGCTGGAGAAGGGCTCGTCCAGCAACAGCAGTTTGGGCCGCGGGGCCAGGGCCCGGGCCAGCGCGATGCGCTGCTGCTGGCCGCCGGACAGGGCATGCGGGAAGGACTCGCCATAGCCCGACAGGCCCACCAGCTTGAGCAGCGAGCGGATGCGCTCGTCGCGATCCTCGCGGCCCCAGTGGCGAATGCCGAAGGCGATGTTGTCGGCCACGCTCAAGTGCGGGAACAGGGCGAAGTCCTGGAACACCATGCCGACCCCGCGCTTCTCCGGCGGCACCGTGCCCCGGGCGTCGCTGACGCTGCGCCCGTCCAGCTGGATGCTGCCGGCCATCAGCGGCTCGAACCCGGCGATGGCGCGCAGGAGCGTGGTCTTGCCGCAGCCGGAGGGGCCCAGCAGGCACCCGATCTGGCCCTTGGGCAGGGCCAGCGATACCTGGTGTACCACGGCGGTGCCGTCGTAGCCGATGTCCACCTGATCGAGGGCGATCAGCGGCGTGTGAGGCACCTGCAGGCTGGTGTCGATGGGCTGGGTCATGGCGGGCTGGGTCATGGGGAATTCGTCGTGCCTGCGGGCATGGCGAGGGGTTTCTGCGGCGGCTGTTCGTCCGCCGCGCGGGTCGGGCCCTGCTGGCCGGGGCGCGAGCGGCCGATGGTCACGGACAGCAGGATAACGGGAACCAGGCCCACCAGCACGATCGCCAGTGCGGCGGAGGAGGATTCGGCCAGGCGTTCGTCGCCGGCCAGCTCGAAGGCGCGCACCGCGAGGGTGTTGAAGTCGAACGGGCGCAGGATCAGCGTGGCGGGCAGCTCCTTGAGTACGTCGACGAACACCAGCAGCAGCGCGGTCAGCAGGGTGCCGCGCATGATCGGCAGGTGCACCCGCGTCAGGGTCTGCAGGGGGCGCATCCCGAGCGAGCGGGCGGCGTCATCCATGCTCGGCTGGATCTTGCCCAGCCCCGCCTCGACCGTCTGCAGCGAGACCGCCAGGAAGCGCACGGTGTAGGCGAACAGCAGGGCGAAGACGGTACCCGACAGCAGCAATCCGGTGGACAGCCCGAAGGTGTCGCGCATGAAGCCGTCCAGGGCGTTGTCGAACGCGGCGAACGGGATCATCACCCCGATCGCGATCACGATGCCGGGCACCGCATAGCCCATCCCGGCGACGCGTACAGCGGCGTTCGTGAAACGACCGCCTTCCATGCGCCGGGCATAGGCAAGGAGCAGGGCCAGGGCGACGGCGATCACGGCAGCCGCGATCGCCAGCCAGAAGCTGTTGAAGACCAGGCGCCCGAAGGCCGGGTTCATCCAGTGGTCGGTGGTCTGCATGGTCCACAGGCCGAGCTGGAGGGCCGGCAGCAGGAAGCCCAGCAGCACTGGCAGCAGGCAGCCGACGAAGGCCGCGGCCCCCTTCCAGCCGCGCAGTTGATAGCGCGGAAGGGTGGAGTAGCGGCGGCTGGTGTGATGGAAGCGTGCCCGAGCCCGGGACCAGCGTTCCAGCACGATCAGCACGAAGACGAAGGTCAGCAGTACGGCCGACAGCTGGGCGGCGGCGGCCGGGTCGCCCAGGCCGTACCAGGTGCGGAAGATCCCGGTGGTGAAGGTGCTGACGCCGAAGTAGGCGACCGTGCCGTAGTCGGCCAGGACCTCCATCAGGGCGAGGGTCAGTCCGGCGATGATGGCCGGGCGCGCGAGCGGCAGGGCGACCCGGCGAAAACCGCCGAACGGGCCGGCGCCCAGGGTGCGGGAGACCTCCAGAACGCACACCGACTGTTCCAGGAAGGCGGCCCGGCTGAGCAGGTAGACATAGGGGTACAGCACCAGTGTGAGCATGGCCATGGCGCCGCCGAGCGAGCGGATCTCGGGGAACCAGTATTCGCCGTAGCCCAGGCCGGTCAGGTCGCGGATCAGCACCTGTACCGGGCCGCTGAAATCCAGCATGCCGGTATAGGTATAGGCAATGATGTAGGCCGGCATGGCCAGCGGCAGCATCAGCGCCCACTGGAAGATGCCGCGCCCGGGAAAGTCGCAGACGCTGACCAGCCAGGCCACCGGCACCCCGATCAGCAGGACCCCGATACCGACCCCGATCAGCAGCGCCAGGGAATTGAACACGTAATCCGCGAGGACAGTCTCGCGCAGATGGGTCCAGACCTCCCCGGCGGGGATGAATACGTGCCCGAAGATGACCAGGATCGGCAGGGCGAGGGTCAGCGCCACGACGAGGGCAATCGCCGTCCACGGACTCGACGGCAGGCGCCGGCGGGTCGCGTGGGGTGCCGCTGGGGCGGCCGTACTGGTCGTCTGTGCGCTCATGGAGTGCGAATAGTAAAGGTTCTTGTTTCGAATACCACTATGGCCGCTTCAGGACTGGCGGATTAACGCCGGCGCGATGGCGGGCTCTTTGCATCCGAGTCTCCGATGTCTTCCGGAGTGCAAACAAAACGCCCCCGGAGGGCCGGGGGCGAGTGGGGGTACATAGTGTGATGGGGCAGACTCAGCGCCAGCGGGCCCGATCCATCACGCGCACGGCCTCGGCGTTGTGGTTGCCCAGCCGGTAGAGCTCGATGTTGTCGGCCTTGAAGTCGCCGAATCCCTGAAGGATCTCGCTCGCCGGGACGTCGTCGCGGATCGGGTACTCCTGGTTGACCTCGGCGTACCACTCCTGGGCCTCGGTGGCGGAGAGGAACTCCAGCAGGCGGATCGCGTTGTCCCGGTTCGGGGCGTGCGCGGTGACACCGGCGCCGCTGATGTTGACGTGCGTACCGCGGTCGTCCTGGTTGGGCCAGAAGACGCCGATCTGTTCGGCGACTTCGCGGTCACGCCCTTCGCCGTCCAGCATCAGGCCCAGGTAGTAGGTGTTGGCGATCGCGATGTCGCAGACCCCGTCGGCCACCGCGCGGATCTGGTCGCGATCCCCGCCCTGCGGCTGGCGCGCCATGTTGGCGACGATTCCGTTGGCCCACTCCTGGGCGGCGTCGGTGCCCTCGGTCGCGATCATCGCGGCCACCAGCGACTGGTTGTAGACGTTGCTGGAGGAGCGTATGCAGATGCGGCCTTCCCATTGGCTATCGGTCAGGGCCTCGTAGGTCGACAGCTCGGACGGGTCGACGCGATCCTCGTGATAAAGGATCGGGCGGGCCCGCGAGGACAGGCCGAACCACAGCCCGTCGGGGTCGCGATAACGTTCGGGGATGTTCTCGTGCAGCACCTCGGACTCGATTCCCTGCAGCACGCCGGCCTCGCGGGCCTGATGCAGGCGCGCCGCATCCACGGTGATGAAGAGATCGGCCGGGGAGTTGCGGCCCTCGTGGCGCAGGCGCTGCAGCAGGCTGTCCGCACCGCCGGTCACCAGGTTGACCTGAATGCCGGTCTGATCGGTGAAGTCGTCGAGCAGCGGCTTGATCAGGTTTTCCTGGCGCGCCGAATAGAGGTTGACCTCGTCCTGATCGGCGGGGCTGCAGCCGACCAGCGGCATGCTGACGGCGATGGCCGCGGCGGTGCCGATCAGCCAGGCAAGTGGACGAAGCGTCATGGTGCGGTTCCTCATTGAAGAATGGTCAGGTGTTGGTATCTAGTAGACGAGAACGATTGTTATTTGTGTTCTCATCCCGTGTCAATACCCGAGGCATCGGCGGCGCGCTGGGCCGGGCACCCAATCGGGTGCAACGCTGATAGGCTTGGCACATGGACAAGCCTCTGCCCGAATCCCCCGCGTCCCTGCCCGCGTCATTGCAGCAGGAGGTTCGCGACCTGCTGGCCGAGCTGGACGAGAAATGCGCCTGGCCGGATACCTTCCTCGCGGCGACGCCCGTGGCGCTGGCCTTCAGCCATTACCTGGCGCAGACGGTGCGCCAGCACCCGGAATACCTGCTCGAGGCCCTGGACCCGGAGGGCCGGGTGGCGGCCTGCGACGATGCCGCTTTCGAACGCACCCTCCAGGCGCGACTGGAAGGTGCCACCGACGAGGCCGCGCTGCGGCATGTGCTGCGCGAGACCCGGCATCGCGAGATGATCCGCGTGGCCTGGCGCGATCTGTCGGGCCAGGCAGACCTCGACGAGGTGATGCACGACCTGAGCCGGCTGGCCCGATCCCTGATCGAGGGCGGGCTGCAGTGGTTGGACCGGCACTTGCAGGAGCGTTACGGCCAGCCCCGCGGGCCGGAGGGCGAGGCCCAGTCCATGGTGGTCCTGGGGCTGGGCAAGCTGGGGGGCGGTGAGCTCAATTTCTCCTCCGACATCGATCTGATCTTCGCCTTCGAGGAGGCGGGCGAGACTGATGGCGAACGGGTGATCGAGAACCAGGCGTTTTTCCAGCGCCTGGGGCGGCAGCTCATCGCGGTGCTGTCGGATGTGACCGCGGATGGCTTCTGCTATCGCGTGGACATGCGCCTGCGCCCCTTCGGCGATTCCGGCCCGCTGGTGATGCACTTCGACGCCATGGAGGACTACTACCAGGCGCACGGGCGCGAGTGGGAGCGCTACGCCCTGATCAAGGCCAGCCCGCTGGCCGGTGACCCCGAGGCTGGCGCGCGGCTGATGCGGCGGCTGCGCCCGTTCATCTATCGGCGCTACCTGGACTACGGCACCCTCGCCAACCTGCGCGAGCTGAAGCAGATGATCAACGACGAGTCGGCGCGGCGCGGCCGATTCGAGGACGTGAAGCACGGCGAGGGCGGGATCCGCGAGATCGAGTTCATCGCGCAGTCGTTCCAGCTGATCCGGGGCGGACGCGACCAGGCGCTGCAGCGTCGCGACCTGCTGGGGGTGATGGGGGTGCTGCGCGAGCGCGAGCTCCTGCCGGCCTACGCGGTCGAGCAGCTGGAGCGTTCCTATCGCTTCCTGCGCCGCGTGGAGAATCGCCTGCAGATGCTGAATGATCAGCAGACGCACCGCCTGCCCTCCAACGGGGATGACCGCCACCGCCTGGCGCTGTCGCTGGGTTTCGACGACGAGGCCGCGTTCGAGATGGCGCTGCTGCGCGAGCAGCGGCGGGTGCATGCCCACTTCGAGCAGGTCTTCAGCGCCCCGCAGCGCGCGGACGGGGCGGCCATGGAGGCCTCGCCGGAGGCGGATCGCGAGCAGCAGCTGAATCGTCTCTGGCAGGGGGCGCTCCCGGAGGATGATGCCCGCGCGGTACTGGAGGCGATGGACTTCCAGCATGCGGACGAGGCCCTGCGCGGCATCGCCGATCTACGCGAGAGCCCGGGCGTGCGTGCGATGAGCGTGACCGGGCGCCAGCGGCTGGACCGCCTGATGCCGCTGCTGATCGGGGCCATCGCGGAGATGGAGGCCCCGGATGCGGTGCTGCCCCGGGCCCTGCAGATGGTGCGCACCATCGCCCGGCGTTCGGTCTACCTGTCGCTGCTGGTGGAAAACCCGCTGGCGCTGTCCCAGCTGGTGAAGCTGGTGGCCGCCAGCCCGTGGATCAACGAACAGCTGACCCGGCATCCAGTGCTGCTGGACGAGCTGCTGGATCCGCGTGCGCTCTACGCACCGCCGGATCGCGACGGGCTGCGCGAGGAGCTGGAGGCCGAACTGGCGCAGTTTCCCGAGCAGGACCACGAACAGATGCTGGACCGCCTGCGGCAGTTCAAGCAGGTGCAGACGCTGCGCGTGGCGGCCGCCGACATCATGGGCTTCCTGCCGCTGATGAAGGTCTCCGATCACCTGACCTGGCTTGCCGAGGTCCTGCTGGAGCGGGTGCTGCAACTGGCGTGGGAGAAGATGGTCGAGCGCCACGGCGAGCCGCAGTGCGGGGCGTCGGACGCGCGGCGGGTGGCGCGCTTCGCGGTGATTGGCTACGGCAAGCTGGGCGGCTTCGAGCTGGGCTATGGTTCGGATCTGGACGTGGTGTTCCTGCACGACAGTGAAGGCGATGAAGCCCAGACGGCGGGCCCGAAGGTGATCGACAACACCGAGTTCTTCGCGCGGGTGGCCCAGCGGGTGGTGCACCTGCTGGGGGCCTTTACCCCGGCGGGCCGCCTGTACGAGGTGGATACCCGGCTGCGGCCCAGTGGCACGGCGGGGTTGCTGGTCAGTGGCCTGCAGGCGTTCCGGCGCTACCAGGACGAGTCCGCCTGGACCTGGGAACACCAGGCGCTGGTGCGGGCCCGCTTCGTGACCGGGGATGCCGAGCTGGGCGAGCGCTTTCACGCCCTGCGCCGCGAGGTCCTGACCCGCGAGCGCGACGCCGGGGCGCTGCGGGCCGAGGTCGTCGAGATGCGCGATCGCATGCTGGCGGAACACGCCTCGAAGAAGGGCCAGGGCTTCCATCTCAAGCGCGACCGTGGCGGTATCACTGATATTGAATTCATGGTTCAATACTGGGTTTTGGTATCCGCGCACGAGCACCCCGCCGTCTGCGACTGGCCGGACAAGATCCGCACGCTGGAGGCGCTCGGGCGCGAGGGTGTGATCGACGCGAGCCTGAGCGCGGCGCTGGCGGATGCCTACCGGGATCTGCGCAATCGCATCCACCGCCTCACGCTGGCGGGGTCGGATGCCCGAGTCGAGGCGCCCGACGACGCGCTCTGCGCCGTGCGCGATCGCGTGATCGAAGCCTGGAATGACCTGTTCGGCGAGCCGCAAGCGGCCGCGAACCAGAACGCATAGAGGAACAAGACGATGTCGATGGCCGACCGCGACGGGGTGATCTGGCTGGACGGGCAGATGGTGCCCTGGCGCGAGGCGCAGACCCACGTACTGACCCACACCCTGCACTACGGCATGGGGGTGTTCGAGGGCGTGCGCGCCTACAAGACCGCGCGGGGCCCGGCGATCTTCCGCCTGCAGGATCACACCCGACGGCTGTTCAACTCGGCCAAGATCGTCGGGATGACCATCCCCTACACCGCCGAGGCGCTGAACGAGGCGCAGATCGCGTCCGTGCGCGACAACGGGCTGGAAAGCGCCTACCTGCGGCCGATGTGTTTTCTCGGCTCCGAGGGCATGGGGCTGCGCGCCGACAACCTGCTGGTGCACGCGATGGTCGCGGCCTGGCACTGGGGCAGCTACCTGGGCGACGAGGGGATCGAGAAGGGAATCCGCATCCGCACCTCTTCCTACAGCCGCCACCACGTGAACGTGACCATGTGCAAGGCCAAGGCCAACGGCAACTACATGAACTCCATGATGGCCCTGCAGGAGGCCACCCGCTGCGGCTACGACGAGGCCATGCTGCTGGATACCGAGGGCTTCGTGGCCGAGGGCAGTGGCGAGAACATCTTCATCGTGCACGACGGCGTGCTGTTTACCCCGGACCTGACCTCCGCGCTGGACGGCATCACCCGCCGCACGGTGATTGAGCTGGCGCGTGAGGAGGGGCTGGAGGTCATTGAGAAGCGCATCACCCGCGACGAGGTGTACATTGCCGACGAGGCCTTTTTCACTGGCACCGCCGCCGAGGTGACCCCGATCCGCGAGGTCGACGATCGCCCGATCGGCACCGGCACCCGCGGCCCGATCACCGAGCGCCTGCAGTCACGCTACTTCGACGTGGTGCAGGGGCGCGACAGCCGCCACGAGGGCTGGCTGACCTTCGTCTGAGGCGCCCGAATTTTCCGTCAACCGGAAGCGAGAAGAATCATGGTGAATCCCGATACCGCCCACCATCAGGACCAGTACCAGACACCGAACGCCCAGACCGAGATCACGGTCACGCGCAAGGACCTGCCGCTGCACTGCCCCACGCCCAAGATGGCCCTGTGGGCCTCGCACCCGCGTGTCTTCCTTCCGATCGACGAGACTCCGGACGGCCGCTACCAGTGCCCCTACTGCGGCACCCAGTTCATCCTCAAGGACGACGGCTGAACCTGGCTTCGGCGACGCCGAAGTTGGCCGCCTGGCGAGAAGCCGCCGCCTTCCACGAGGGAGCGGAATGGGCAAGATTCTGGTAATCAAGCACGGCGCTTTCGGCGATGTCGTGCAAACGGATGGTGCGTTACGCGATATCCGCCGGCACCACCCGGATGATGAACTGGTGATTCTTACAACGCCCCCATACCGTTCGATCTTCGAGCGTTGCCCGCATGTGGATCGCGTCCTGACGGAGACACGTCCGAAGGCTTGGAAGCTCGTACTCTGGTGGCGTCTGGCGCGGGTGCTTCGGTCCGAACGGTTTGATCGTGTCTACGATCTGCAGAATTCGAGCCGAACATCGTTCTATCGGCGCCGTATCCTGAGGCAACCGACCTGGATCTGTGGCGAGCGCAGGCGAGGCGAGGAGTCCCCCCTTTCGGCATTCCAGAGGCAGTTGGCGGCTGCCGGACTGGAAACCACGCACACCCTGGATCCTGATGTGGGATGGATGGCGGAGGATGTCGCGCCCATCCTTCAGGCCCGCGGTGTGACCGAAAAGTACATCGTTTTGATTCCGGGGTCCTCGGCCCGTCACCCCGAGAAGCGCTGGCCCCATTACGCGGCCCTTGCGTCAGCAATCGCTAACCAGACGGAGTATCAAGTGGTCACCGTACCGGGGCCCGACGAGATCGAGCTCTGTCGGGCAATCCCTGCGACGCCCCTGTTTGGCGCCCATGACGAGGTGCTCGACTGGTTCGGGTTAGCGGGGGCGATCCGGGGCGCCTCATACGTGGTCGGAAACGACACGGGGCCGACGCATGTTGCGGCCTGCCTCGGCAAGCCGGGACTGGCCCTGTTCGGGCCGCATGCGTCGCCCGTTCGAACCGGGCTGTCCCGCGCCCACTTCCGGGCGATCGAGGCGGACGACCTGAAGGGTCTCCCGGTGGAGACTGTGTTGCGCGAGGTGATTGCGGATCTTCGGCCTGGCTAGCTCTCGTAGTCCGAATACGACTTTTCCTCGACGATCGCCGAGTTGCAAAGCGTGTTGACGGCCTTTTTGATGCGGGCGCGCTCGTCATTGGTGATGTAGACCGAACGCGCCAATTCCACGAAACGCTCGCCGAAGTCCTTCTTCGCTTCGCACTCGCGGATCTCGTCCTCGATCTCCCAGAGCTTCGAGTTCACTTCGCGCAGGTCCCGCTCTAGACCTTCAACCTCGGGGCCGTCCAGACCGGCCTGAATCCAGGTTTCCTGAAGTACATTCAGCTCATGGCGAATGTTCCGGAGCTTCTCGGTGTCGCTGATGCGCTCGTTCTTGATCTTCAGGATCGTGATCTTGTCCAGCAGCTCGCCGGCACCGACCTCAATGGTTACTGAACCTGGTTGTTCTTGCATGGGGCCCCCGATTGATGTGCTGACGTGATTATCCCCCAGGGCTGGATGTCGTGTCATGGCACGGAGCTGGAGTTGGTGTGGTCGGCTAACGACCACGCTACTTTGGGTTAATATCACGCGCCTGCGAATGGGGTGGGCATGATTTTTCTAGGCAAGGAATCCAGGCACGGTTCGGCAGGGGGCGCGCAAGAGCGTTGGTCCTTCAGTCTGATGTTGGTGTTGGCCTTGGCGGGGCTGGCCCTTTTTGTGCTGCCGTTTGGGACAGGGGTTTTTTTCCCCCTGGCGGCGCTCTCTCTCGCTGGCCTTGTCTTGCTCGCCGTCGGACTGCCTGGATTGTGGGCGGAGCGTTGGATTCGCTGGGCGTTGTTGCTGTTGCTGGCGCTCTGGGTTCCGCAACTACTATCGCTGATCGTGGCGGTCGATTTTGACCGAGCGCTACGGACAGCCCTTACTTACCCCTTGTTTGCCATCGCGATCCTCCCCCTGCTGTGGTTCGCGCGTCGCCGTGATGTGGGTACGCCCCTGCTATACGTTGTGCTGGCGCTGGCCGTTTTCTGGTCGCTGGACGGGATCTTTCAGTTTGTCACCGGCGCGAACGTATTGGGGTACCCGTACAACGGACGCCGTATTGACGGGCTGTTTCATCCGAACATGCGGTTAGGCATCGTGCTGGCGCATTTCCTGCCGTTTGTTCTGGAGGCGTCGCGGCGCCTGACCTATACCAATCGGCTGGCGGCCCTGCTGCCTCTGATCGTGATCGTCGCGATACTCCTCTCGGGTTCCCGGGCGGCCATGGTGGCGACCTTGATCGTATTGTTCGTTTACGGTCTCTTCCTCGTCGGGTATTACCAGCTGCGTATGCGTACGGTGAGCGCGTTCCTGAGCATCCTCGTACTGGGGATTGTCGTGGCGCTGTGGGCGTCGCCCGAGACTCGGGATCGTCTGGCGGTCGTCTCGAAGGCCTCTGAGCTCAGCATCGAAGCCATCGATGAGGCGACGGCGAGGCGCGGGACGATCTGGCTTGCTTCCTGGCGCGTGGCGATGGACGAGCCGATCCTGGGTGTGGGGGTGCGCGGTGTTGAGCCTGTGGCCGAAGCCCGCGGCTATACGGATATGGCCTTTGCCCACATCCATTTGTATTTCCTCGATGTGTTAGTTTCGACCGGGATCGTCGGGCTGGTGGCCTACATGGGGATGTTGCTGGCGATCCTCCTGGCATTGTGGCGACGCGCGAGGAGAAGCGAGCGAGACCTTCTTCCGCTCTACGTCGTTGGAGGCGTGGCGATCTTCGTGGCACTGAATCCAGTCAATGTCCACTGGACGATCTACAGTTCCTACACGACAGCGGTGTTGTGGCTGGTGGTCGCGCTCGCGCTGGCGCCTCTGGTGCGAGGGGAGGCGGCGGCCCGCCAGGGCCGACCAGCCGGTCAGCGGCCGGCGAGTGCCTCGTAGAGATCGATCGTCCGGCGGCGCATGGTGTCCAGGTCCCACGCGTGGGGCCATCGAGGTGTCGGGGCATCTCCTCCCGCCCAGTCGGCAAGACGCTCAATCGCGGTCGAGGTTTGTCCAGGGGGTATGCGCCCTTCGGGCAGCAGTTCTGTGAGTTGTTCGCCAACGCCGCCGTGATCATAACCGAGCACAGGGCGCCCCAGGCTGAGCGCCTCCAGGGTGGTGCGCCCGAAAGACTCGGGTTGGGTGGAGAGTGATAACACCACATCCGAAACCGCCAGGATTTCGCGTAGATCGGAACGCTGGCCCGTGAAGGTCACACGGGGCTCAAGTCCGAGTTGCGAGATGCGGCCTTCCAGTTCGCGATGATAAGTCTGCTTGCGCGGATCGGTGCCGCCTGCCATCAGCAGGTGCGCGGGGATTCCCCGCTGTAGCAGGCCCTGCAGTATGTCCAGGGCGTCGAAGTGCCCCTTCAGTCGGGTAATGCGGCCCGGAAGCGTGAGGATGTACCGCCCCTGAAGCTGCGGGAAGGTGGTTTGCCACTGGGTGACCCAGGAAGTTGAGGGCTGGAAATCGGGGTTATAGTCGCGTGTGTCGATTCCGCGATGGATCACTTCAATGCGCTCATGATCAAGCCGTGGATATTGAGCGATCAAAAATTCTCTGAGGGTCTCGGATACTGTCACGACCCGTTCGCCCCGGGTGAGGATCTCGCTGTAGCGGTTAACGGAATTGAATCCGTGCACCGAAGTCACCAGCCGGGGGCGGGTGACTGCGGGCATCCGCGACCAGGCCCGCCAGACGACCCAGGCCGGCATGCGCGAGCGAACATCAATCACGTCCACGCGTTGTTGTTGCAGAAAACGGCGTAGTGGGCGCACCAGCCGGAAGGTCCAGGGGGACTTCTCCCCGATTGACCAGGCGAAGTGCTCGCTGCCGCGGGACTCGAGTTCGGTCACCATGCGGCCGCCTGCCGAGATCACCAGAGAGCGATGCCCGTTTTCGACCAGGGCCTGCGCGACCTCGAGGGTGCCGCGTTCCACGCCGCCGGATTCCAGGGCGGGCACGATCTGAAGGACGGTAGCCATGGCGCACGCGGGTGGAGAAAAACCGTGAGTCTATCAGGCGGCCGAGGGATGGGTGCGGTTGGGCGTCTCTTCCGAAGGGCATACAATGATCCCAGTGGAACCTCAGGTGTCTTGAATGATTTCAGCGGTCGAAGTGGCAGAGCAGGTTGAAGCGTCGTTGCGCGGGGCGCCGTCCGAGGGGTATCCGTATCGGCGGTGGTATCCGCAGGCGGTGCTGCCCGAGGCGGCGGCGCGAGCGGTGGAGGCACTGCCGTTCGAAGCGCCGGCGATCGGCGATACCGAGGGCAAGCGCGAGACGCACAACAGCTCCCGCCGCTTCTTCGACGCCGAGAATCGGAAGGCCTTCGAGGTCTGCGAGAGCGTTGCGGCGGCCTTCGAGAGTCCGCAGGTGCTGGATGCGATCTTTGAGGTGTGCGGCGTGGACGTGAGCGGCAATTACCTGCGCATTGAGCACTGCCTGGATACGGAGGGTTTCTGGTTGGCACCGCATACGGACCTGGGTGTGAAGAAATTCACCATGCTGCTGTACCTGTCCACCGATCCGGGCTACGAGAACTGGGGCACGGATGTGTACGTGGACGCCGAGACGCACTACGAGACCGCCCCCGGTACGTATAACAGCGCCTTGGTATTTGTGCCGGCCGACAACACTTGGCACGGCTATCATCGGCGCCCGCTTGAAGGTGTACGCCGGTCCCTGATCATCAACTACGTCACCGAAGAGTGGCGCAATCGCCACGAACTGGCCTCGCCGGATACCCCTGTGCAGAGGGGTGTGCCCGCTTGAGCGAAAGCCGGACGCGGGCCGCTTGGCTGTGAACGAGATCTCGTGCTGGACCCTGACCACCGGCGAGGCCGGGATGACCAGTCAGGTCCGTGGCCTGGCCGAGGCCGTCGGGCTGCCCTACGAGCACAAGACGGTGGGGCTGCGACGCCCCTGGCGCTGGATGCCCGGCTCCTTTGTCCCCGGTGTGCTGCGGGGCCTGACCGCTGGCAGTGATGCTCTGGAGCCCCCCTGGCCACGCCTGCTGATCTCTTGCGGGCGGCGGAGCGCTGCGGTCGCGGTCGCTCTCAAGCGCGCCAGTGGTGGCGCCATCATGACCGTGCATGTGCAGGACCCGCAGATCTCTCCGCGCCACTTCGATTGGGTGGTGCCGCCGCGTCACGACGGGTTGGCCGGCCCCAACGTGATTGCGACGCGTGGCGCCCTGCACCGGGTGACAGCCGAGCGGCTGGAGGCTGCGCGCAGGGGGCTGGGTGACGCCTGGGCGGCGTTTCCCCGGCCCTGGGTCGCGGTGCTGATCGGGGGTGCTACCCAGCGCGGTGATCTGGGGCAGGAGCGACTGGATGCCCTGATCCGTGACCTGCGTTCGGCCGCAGAAGCCTCCGGGGGGAGTGTGCTGGTCACGCCCTCGCGGCGGACGGGCGCGGCCAGTACGCGACGACTGGTCGAGGGGCTGGCGGATGTTCCCGGGTTTGTCTGGGACGGGCAGGGCGAGAACCCCTTTATGGCAATGCTGGCAACAGCCGACCATATCGTGGTCAGTGCCGATTCCGTGTCCATGGTCTCGGAGGCGGCGGCGACCGGTGTCCCCGTATACACGGTGGCCCTGGGGCCGCTCGGCCGTCGCCTGCAGGCCTTTCACTCTGCCCTGGAGGCGGAAGGCGTGACCCGACCGTTCACCGGGGCGCTCGATCAGTGGTCCTACGCGCCGGTCAACGATACGCCGAAGGTGGCTGCGCATATCCGCCGCGAATTGGGTCTGGACGGGGAATTCAGCCCCTAATCCAGCAGGCGGTCAGGCTTGCCTGTGTTGCCAAGTGGCATGGGGCTGAAGATTACGGTTGGTTCTGCCTCGCCCACGTGAATGGGCTGAACCCGGACGGGATCCCAAGACTAAGAGTCTTCAGGGTAGAACAGATAATCCTCCTCGCCCTCGACCAGCCCTCCCACTGGGCATTTTCCTCCTGATTGATCCAGCACGGCTGCCGAATAGCCGAATCGAGAAAAGAAATCGAAGACATTGTCGGGCTCGTATCCCATGCGTGCACAGGTTTCCGGGCCAATCTCGCAGTAGACGAGAGGACGAAATTCCCTCAAAGTCTTCTCTCCGCCCCGAAGAATCTGCAACTCGGCACCTTCCACGTCCATCTTGATGAAGTCGAGCCGAGACAGTTCTCGTTCGGCGACGTACGTGTCCAAGGTGACTGTTTCTACGGTTTCCACGATGTACCGGTCCCGTTTTGTCTCGTCACCAAAATGCGCTAGCCCGATACCCAGCCGACCAGATTCCTTGATAGGGATGCTGATCCTCTCGCTTCCCGCCTGGTTCGACAAAGCGCGTGAATCAATGCGAACGTTGTCGAAACCACCCACCACTCGTTCGAGGATAGATCGTGTGTACGGGACTGGTTCAAAACAATGGACCTCGCAGCTGCCGTCATGAATCAGTGCGAACTCCTTGGCCAGGTAGCCAAAATGTGCGCCAACGTCGAAGACGGTTCCGCCTTTAGGGATGAAATGTGCGAGACGTTGTACACGGGGGCGTTCCTTGGGATTGTGGCGGGCCTTCAGGTAATGGAGCCACCAGGCAAAGCGTTGGCGCCAGTGTGAGTAGACAGGCTCTTTTGGTAATTCCATAGGTTTCTTATCCAGCTGGGTTCGGACGGGGGAAGTGGACAAGCCGTCTCGCGGTTGCAAGCCTAGTTGAGTACCTTCAGTACGGCGGCTGTAATACGCCACCAGTATAGCTGCTGTATTGAGATCACCCGTTAGCGCTGGGTTTGCTTTCCGCCCGACGATGGCCCTTTGAGAGTTCCGCTTAGTGCGCGTAAGGATCGGGCAGGCCCGCGCGCTTCTTGAAGCGCTTGTGGGTCCAGAAGTACTGGCCCGGGGCGTCCATCACGGCTTCTTCGATGATGTGGTTGATGCGCAGGGTGTCGGCGTAGGCGTCCTCGGTGGGGAAGTCTTCCACCGGGGGGTGGATGGTCACGACATAGTGGCCGTCGTCCCGGCGGTAGCCGAAGAAGGGCAGGACCGGGGCGCCGCTGACCCGGGCGATGCGATGGGTGGCCGTTTGCGTGTTCGCGGGTTCGCCGAAGAACGGGACCAGTTCGGTCTGGCGCCCGCTGGTGGCCTGGTCGGGCGCGTACCACACGGGCATGTTGTTGCGCAGGGTGCGCAGCAGGCCCTTCACGTCGTCGCGGGCGATCACGCCCGCCGTGTGCCGGTCGCGGTTGACCTTGAACAGGTAATTGATCAGCGGGCGCTCGCTGGGCCGGTACATCGCGGCAAAGTCCCGGTGCAGGCCCAGCAGGCGCCCGCAGAGCTCGAGTGTGGTGAAATGGGCGCTGACCAGCAGGGCCCCTTTGCCCTGCTCCAGTGCCCTGTCCAGATGTTCCAGCCCGTGGATTGTGTAATGTCCCTTGAGTTGTGTGTCGCGTCCCCACCAGGCCATGGCCATCTCGAGGACCCCCATTCCGGCCGCCTCGAAGTGCTCGTGCAGCCACTGTTCGCGCTGCTCGGCGGAGTGGTCGGGAAAGCACAGTTCGAGGTTGGTCCGGGCGATCGCACGACGCTCGCGGCCGAAGCGGTAGAACAGTCGCCCGATGCCGCGGCCGAGCGCCTGCTGCCAGCGGATGGGCAGCTGGATGACCAGCCGTGCCAGGCCGATGACCGCCCACATGGGCCAGGTGGCGGGACCGCGGGGTGGGCGTTCGGTCGCGCTCGATGGTTCGGGCCGTGCCGTCACGTATCGGAGTCTCCCTGCGAATGACCCGCGTAGTCTACACGGCGCTGCTTGCGTTGCTGACCCCCTTGTTGCTGATCCGCCACGGCTTGCGCAGCCGTCGGGCTTCGGTGCGTGTCCGGCTGGGCGAGGTCATGGGCTGGGCGCGCGCGCCGGAGCCGGCCGAGATCTGGATTCATGCGGTATCGGTCGGCGAGGTGCTGGCGGCGGAACCCCTGATTCGCCGGCTGCTGGACGCCGGCCCGCGGCGCATTCTGGTGACGACCACGACGCCGACCAGTGCCGCCATGCTGACGGAGCGGCTCGGCGGTCAGGTCATGCATCGTTTCCTGCCACTGGACCTGCCCTGGCTGCAGCGCCGATTCCTGCGTGCCGTGCGACCGCGCGCCATCGTGGTCATGGAGACCGAGATCTGGCCGAACATGCTGGCGGAGGCGCGGCGTGCCGCGGTGCCGGTCGTGCTGGCGAACGCCCGGATGTCCGGACGTTCGGCCCGACGCTATGCCCGGATCCCGCGGCTGATCGCGCCGGCCATGAGCGGATTTGACTGGATTGCCTGTCGCAATGCGCTGGACCGGGAGCGCTTCGTCGCCCTTGGGGCCGTGCCCGATCGCGTGACGGTCAATGGCGATATCAAGTTCGACATCCACATCGAGGAGGACGATCGCCAGGAGGTCCGGTCTCTGCGTCCGGTGGTTGACGGGCGCCCGGTGGTGATTCTCGCCAGTACCCATGCCGACGAAGAGGCCCAATTGCTGCCGGGGCTGAACGCCTTGCGCGCCGAGTATCCACGCCTTCTGGTGATCGTGGCACCACGCCATCCGCAGCGGTTTCCCGAAGTGGCAGACCTGCTGGAACGTTCCGGGCAAAGCTTCATTCGCCGCAGCGAAGGTGTGCCGGATGCCGCCACGCATTTCTGGCTGCTGGACACGCTGGGGGAGTTGAAACGTTTCTTTGGCCTGGCCGGTGTCGCCTTTATTGGGGGGTCACTGGTCGGTGTTGGTGGCCACAACCCGCTGGAGGCCGCATTGTGGAATTGTCCGGTCGTCATGGGGCCGCATGTCGACAACTTTGAACTTCTGGTGGAACGCATGGAGGCCGCGGATCTGCTATGGCGTTCAAGGAATGCCGAGGAGGCGGTCGCGCGGATGGCTGCGTGGCTGGGGGAGGGTGAGTCCCGACGCGAGATTACTCGGCAGCGCGCAACCGCTTTTATTGCAGAGAATCAGGGTGCAACGGCGCGTTTACTGGAGTATCTGAACCGACATTCCTTCCCGGGACGATGACGGCGGGGTGCCGGGTTTTCATATGATCCCGGCGCGCCCGGATGCGTGTGCTTGATCGTGGGTGCGCGCGGTATCAGCTGCAACTCCTGCCGGAGCGTCGCAGCCACTGGCCGCATTGGCGGCATTGGTACCGATAGCCGCGCTTGTTAATGAGAAAGTGTCGGCGGGCGCTCAGGGGCTGGGGACCGCATCCGCATACATAGTCGTACTGGCGCATCGTGCGAGTGGTCAGCGCCGTCGCATGCGTGACACTCGGATTGGGGAAACCCAGCGCCCGCATCAGCCCTTTCCATTCGGGGCCATGGGGCCGAACCCTTCGTATGCCGTGGGCGCGGTAGACCAGCGAGTGGGCCACCTCGTGCGCCACCGTCTCGGGAAAATGCTGATCCCATTCCAGGCTGAAGGCTTCCGGATTGAAGCGCAGGGTTTCCGCATTCTTGCTCAGGCGCCATTGCCCGGCTGCCCGGCCTTTCAGATCAAATCGAATGGCCGGGAGGTCTTTGCCCGGTGTGCCTTCGATCAAATGATACAGCCGTGCCACCTCGTCACATATCTGCTTTCTCTTTTCAGGAGAAAGAGTGCGAGCGGACGCTTGTATTTCCTGCGTATTCTTATAATCTTTCTGGCATCGTTCCATGGGTTCGTATTATTCTGCCGTGGCCAAGGGAAACACTGGTTAATGTACACGCTCACGCTCGAGTCGCTTTTGTGTGCGAACAAGGCGCGGTGACTGCCGTGCAGTCATTCTGCACAAGGGAGCCGCAACGCCGTTCACGCACAAAAGCGGCCGAGCCCCTTCGGGGTTGGCACCCCAGGTTCCCCAATCCTGCGTTGCCGCCCTTGCCGGTAGAACCACTACCGGCTGCACACCGCGCCTTGGCTCGGAAAACCTGGGGAGCCAACGTGAGTGTGTACATTAACCAGTGTTTCCCTAGTTTTAGAGAATGGGGCGGGGTTATGAACCCCTGTGGCCCAGACCTGTCATTGAATCGATTTTTCAGAATCCGGGAGTGTTGCATGAGCATGGATAACAAGAAGGCCTCCGATCTTTCAGCCGAAGAACTGTACGCCCTCGCGCGCCAGCGGGAAAAGGAAGAGGCCGAGCGCAAGGAGGCCGAGCGCCGCGAGAAGCGCGAGAAGCTGATGGAAAAGCGCAAGGAGATGCTGGCGCGCCACCGCAAGGAGCTCAACGAGCTGGAGCGCCAGATCCGCGAACTGGGCGGCCGTGTGGGCCGAGCCGCCAGCACCGGCGGTGGTCGTCGCGGGCGGCGCGCCGGAGTCGAGTCGATCAGCCAGAAGCTGTGCGAGATTGTCGCGAAAAAGCCGGAGATGGGTATCAAGGAGATCAAGGCCGAGGCCAAGAAGATCGGTCTGGATACCAAGAACATCAGCCAGACCCTGGCCTACCTGAAGCGCCAGGGCCGGCTGACCTCGCCGCGTCGCGGGATCTACAAGGCGGCCTGACCGCCCCGCAGATCCGCCCGTTCGATGCTCACGGGCGGATCTGCAAGCCCTCCTCCGTACGTGCCAGTTCGCCATCGCCCGCAAACCAGCGGGCGATGGTCTTTCCGGCGATCTCGTGGCGCCAGCCGCTGCCCAGGCGGCCGGTTGTGCCGTCTCCTTTCAGCAGCTCGATGACATCTTTGCGCTGGGCGATGGCGGCGGCGGTGATCTGGTTGCGCCGCGCGCATTCGCGCAGCAGGGCCATGCCGATGTCGGCCAGGACCTCCTCGGCCTCGGTGAGCTTCGCCTTCTCCGGGAGCTGTGGCCATTCCTCACGCGGCAGGGCCTGGCCCTCGCGGATCGCCTCCAGCAGTTCTTCCTGACGCGGCGGCTTCATGCCGTCGGGGAAGCCGCGCAGCTGGTGCAGGGCCGCGGTGTCCTGAGGGGTGCGCCGGGCGATGTCGATCAGGATATCGTCGGCCAGGATCCAGCGTCGCGGGCGATCACTCGCCTGTGCGGCGCGTTCGCGCCAGGCCGCCACGGCCTTCAGCACGCCGCGCTCGCGCGGCTTGAGCCGCTTGACGCCGGAGACGCGCTGCCAGGCACCTTCGGGGTCCGGCTCGTAGAGGGCTGGGTTGCTCAGCGCCTCCATCTCCGGGCGCAGCCAGTGCATGCGGTCGTGGCTCTCCAGTTCATGCAGCAGGCGCATGAATACCGTGGCCAGAAAGCGCACGTCGTCCGCGGCGTAGTGGATCTGCTGTTCGCTTAGCGGGCGGCGTGACCAGTCGGTGCGGGTCTGGCTCTTGTCGAGGTCGCGGTCGAGGATCGCCTTGACCAGGTTGGCATAGCCGATCTGCTCGCCGTAGCCGAGCATGCTGGCGGCGATCTGGGTATCGAATACCGGGGCGGGGACGCGCCCGAGCTCGCGATACAGGACCTCGAGATCCTGTGATGCCGAATGGAAGACCTTGGTCACGCCGGCATCGAACAGCAGGGGCTCAAGCAGGCCCATATCCAGCCGCAGCGGGTCGACACAGGCGATCTGGTCGAGGGTGGCCAGCTGGATCAGGCACAGGCGCGGGTAGTAGGTCTTCTCGCGCATGAACTCGGTGTCCAGCGCGATCCAGTCGGTCCCGGCAATGGTGTCGAGAAAGCCCTGCAGGGCCTCCGGGGTCTCGATCAGGCCATGATCATGCATCGTGCGATTTCTGGCTGGCCTCGAATGCCGCCTTCTGCTCGGGGGTCGCTTCTTTCTGGTAGCGCGCCTTCCATTCGCTGTAGGGCATGCCGTAGACGATCTCGCGCGCCCCTTCGTAGTCGATCGACTCGCCGCGTTCCTCGGCGGCGGCCACGTACCATTTGGACAGGCAGTTGCGGCAGAAGCCGGCCAGGTTCATCAAGTCGATGTTCTGCACGTCCTTGCGCTCGTCCAGATGCTGCAGCAGGCGGCGGAATACGGCGGCCTCGATCTCGGTTTGCTTGTTCGTGTCCATGGCAGGGCTCCTTGTTTCGGGTTGGCGGGGCACAGTATGCGTGACCGTTCACGCTGCTTCGAGCCGGGCGCGGGTATGTGCACGAATCGGCGTCTCCCTCAGGTCAGGTGCAGGAGCCAGCGCCGGCGCACGTCGCGCAGCAGGAAAAAGATCAGCGGCCAGAGCAGGGCGCTGGTGATCACCGGAGCCCAGTACGTAATCCGGTCCGGTGGAAAACCGGTAATCCCCTGGGGCCACAGGGCCAGCAGCTTGTACAGGGCGATCAGGATCGCGACCACCATCATCTGCTGCCAGACCGGGTACACCCGCAGGCGCGGATGGATCTGCAGCACGATGTAGATGATCACCGCCAGGGCGATGGCGTTCTGCCCCAGCAGTTGCCCCATCAGGGTATCCAGCAGCAAGCCGGCGACAAAGGCGGTCAGGATGCCCGCGCGGGTCGGAAATGCCATGGCCCAGTAGATCAGGACCAGTGCCAGCCACTCCGGCCGAGCGGGGCGCAGGGTCTCGGGGATTGGCACGATGGCCAGGGCCAGGGCCGCCAGCAGGGTCAGCGCCACCGGCCAGGGGATGCCGATGGCGCGGGTCATGGCGTTGCCGGCGCGTTGTCGTCCGGCTCGGGTTCCGGCGTGAATGCGCCCGGCCTTGCCTCCGCGTCCTCATCCAGTTCAAGGGGGGCGATGCCCGGCATGATACCCTCGGTCCACAGCAGCAGGACCTCGCGGGAACGATCCAGCGCCGCCAGCGGCTCGGCCTGGATGCTCAGAAAGGGCTGGCCCTGCGGGCGCTCGACGGAGGTGACCCGGGCGACTGGATAGTCGGCCGGGAAACGGCCGCCCAGTCCGGAGGTCAGCAACAGGTCGCCGGGTTCGACGTCTTCCTGCAGCGGGACGTGGCGCATCTCGAGGCGCTGCGGGTTGCCGGTCCCGACCACCAGCCCCCGCAGGCCCGTGCGCGCGCTGAGCACCGGCAGGGCATGGCTGGGATCGGAGATCAGCAGGGCCACGGAACTGGTCAGGCGGGTGGACAGGACCTGACCGATCACGCCGTCGGCATTGATGACCGGCTGGCCCGCGTAGACGTCGTCCGCGCGCCCCTTGTTGAGCACGATCTGCTGGCGGAAGGGGTCCAGGTCCACGGCCAGCAGCTTGGCGATCTCGACGCGTTCCTCGGCCTGCTGCGCGGTATTGAGCAGGGCCCGCAGGCGGTCGTTCTCCTGCTGCAGGGCCTCGAAACGCAGCTGGCGGGCGCGCAGTTCCGCGTTCTCGCTGCGCAGGATGCGGTTCTCGGTGATCAGGTCCTCGCGGCGGGTGAACGACTCGAACACCCGGCTGACCGCACGGACCGGTGTGTCCACTGCGACTTGCAGCGGGTAGGTCACGGTGGCCATGGTGCTGCGGACAAACTGCAGTTCATTGACGCGGTGGTCCAGCGCCATCAGCGCCAGGCCCAGCAGGATGACCGCGAGCAGGCGCAGAGTGGGCGAGACACCCAGTCTGAACAGCGGCTTGCTGATGGCGTGACCTCCGGTTGCGGATCGCGTCGACGAGGCAGGGTTGCGGAGTGTTGTACCCGCGATCCTGCCGACCAGTTGCGGTCCGGAGTGTAACCCGAGTCACCGGCCGCGGGAGAGCCGGGGCCCCGTGGCCGGAGTGGGGGTTATTCCATTGCCAGGAAGTCGACCCGCTTTTCGTCGAGCATCTCGAGCACGCGGCCGCCGCCGCGGGCGACGCAGGTCAGCGGGTCGTCGGCGATGACCACCGGAATGCCGGTTTCCTCCATCAGCAGGCGGTCCAGCTGCTGCAGCAGGGCGGAGCCGCCGGTCAGCACGATGCCGCGCTCGGCAACGTCCGCGCCCAGTTCCGGCGGGGTCTGCTCCAGCGCGGTACGCACGGCGGAGACGATGCCGTACAGCGGGTCCTGCAGGGCCTCGAGGATCTCGTTGGAGTTCAGGGTGAACGAGCGCGGCACGCCCTCGGCCAGGTTGCGGCCCTTGACCTCGATCTCCAGCAGCTCCTTGCCCGGATAGGCGGAGCCCACCGCGTGCTTGATGCGTTCGGCCGTGGCCTCGCCGATCAGCACGCCGTAGTTGCGGCGCACATAGGCCATGATGGCCTCGTCGAAGGTGTCACCGCCGATGCGCACGGATTCGGAGTAGACGATGCCGTTCATCGACAGCACGGCCACCTCGGAGGTGCCGCCGCCGATGTCCAGCACCATCGAACCGACCGCTTCGTCCAGCGGGATGCCGGCGCCAATGGCCGCGGCCACCGGTTCCTGCAGCAGGTAGACCTTGCGCGCCCCGGCGCCGAAGGCCGATTCGCGGATCGCGCGGCGTTCCACCTGGGTGGCCCCGCAGGGCACGCAGACCAGCACGCGCGGGCTGGGCCGGAAGATCCGGCGTTCGTGCACCTTCTTGATGAAGTACTGCAGCATCTTCTCGGTGGTGGTGAAGTCGGCGATCACGCCGTCCTTCATCGGGCGCACCGTGACCACGTGCTCCGGCGTACGGCCGAGCATCTTCTTCGCCTCGATCCCCACGGCCTCGATGGAGCGCGGGCCGCCCGGGCCGCGGTCCTGACGAATGGCGACCACGGAGGGTTCGTTCAGGACGATGCCCTGGCCGCGCATATAGATAAGGGTGTTGGCGGTGCCGAGATCGATGGAGATGTCGTTGGAGAACAACCCCAGAAGGCGTTTGAACATGAAGAAGAAACCTGCTTGAGTGGGCGGGCGGGAAAGCCGTCGACTCTAGCAAGCGCCCGGGGTTTGGGCAACAACGGCTTTGTGGTAAGTTTGCGCTCCGTTTTGCCCGCAACAGGACCCTTCCCGCCATGTCCGTCGATACCTCCGAAGTCCGGCGCATCGCCCACCTCTCCCGTCTGGCCATGAATGACGACCAGGCCCGGGATTTCGCGGGAGGGCTGAGCGATATCTTTGCCTTTGTCGAACAACTGGATGGGGCGGCCATCGAGGGTGTCGAGCCGATGGCCCACCCGCTGGACGCCGAGCAGCGCCTGCGCCCGGATGCGGTCACCGAGCCGGACCGGCGCGAGGCCTACCAGGCGATCGCCCCGGCCGTCGAGGGCGGGCTGTACCTGGTCCCGCGCGTGATCGAGTGATCCCCCGCGCGTGATCCACTCCACGTTGTCACCGTTCTGTTGAATCCGTCACGCTTCTAGCCAGCAAGAGTCCCCGAAACCATGGCCCAGGAAACCCTGTCCGGCTGGGTGCGCAAGCTCCAGGCCCGCGAGATCAGTTCGCGCGAACTGACCCAGCTGTATCTGGACCGGATCGAGCGCCTCGATCCGCAACTGAACAGCTTTATCACCGTGACCGCCGAGCAGGCGCTGGCGCAGGCCGACGCCGCCGATGCGCGTCTGGCCCAGGGCGAGCAAGCGCCGTTGCTGGGTGTGCCGATCGCGCAGAAGGACATCTTCTGCACCGAGGGCGTGCGCACCTCCTGCGGCTCGCGCATGCTGGATCCGTTCGTCTCGCCCTATAACGCCACCGTGGTCGAGCGCATGAACGCCGCCGGGGCGGTGATGCTGGGCAAGACCAACATGGACGAGTTCGCGATGGGCTCCTCCAACGAGACCAGTTTCTACGGGCCCGTGCGCAATCCCTGGGATACCGAGCGTGTCCCGGGTGGTTCCTCCGGGGGCTCCGCCGCCGCGGTGGGCGCGCGCCTGGTGCCGGGGGCCACCGGCACCGACACCGGCGGCTCGATCCGCCAGCCGGCCGCGTTCTGCGGCATTACCGGGCTCAAGCCGACCTACGGCCGCGTCTCGCGCTACGGGATGATCGCCTTCGCCTCCAGTCTCGACCAGGGCGGGCCGATGGCCGCGACCGCCGAGGACTGCGGCCGGATGCTGAACGCGATGGCGGGCTTCGACGAGCGCGACTCCACCAGCGTCGAACGCCCCGCCGAGGACTTCACCGCCGGTCTGAACCAGGACCTCAAGGGCCTGCGCATCGGGCTGCCGACCGAGTTCTTCGGCGAGGCGGGCCTCGACGAGCGCGTGCGCGGCGTGATCGACGCGGCCATCGAGGTGCTCAAGGGCCGCGGCGCCGAGGTGCGCGAGGTCGGTCTGCCCAACAGCCACCTGTCGGTACCGGCCTACTACGTGGTCGCCCCGGCGGAGTGTTCCTCCAACCTCGCGCGTTTCGACGGCGTGCGCTATGGCTATCGCTGCGAGAACCCCGAGGACCTGATGGACCTCTACACCCGCTCGCGCGGGGAGGGCTTCGGCGACGAGGTGAAGCGGCGCATCATGGTCGGCACCTACGTGCTGTCCGCCGGCTATTACGACGCCTACTACCTGAAGGCACAGAAGGTCCGCCGTATCATCGCCGATGACTTCCGCCGCGCGTTTGCGGACGTGGACGTGCTGCTGGCCCCGACCACCCCGGAGCTGCCGTTCGCACTCGGTGCCAAGGCCGACCCGGTCAGCATGTACCTGTCCGACATCTACACCATCGCCGCGAACCTCGCCGGGCTGCCGGCGATGTCGCTGCCGGCCGGCGAGATCGACGGCCTGCCGGTGGGCCTGCAGCTGATCGGCAACTACTTCGACGAGGCGCGCCTGCTCGGCGTCGCCCACCAGTATCAGCAAGAGACCGACTGGCACACGCGTGTGCCGGCGGCCTTCGCCTGAGGATCGCCGCATGGAATGGGAAACCGTCATCGGGCTGGAGATTCATGCCCAGCTCAATACCGTCTCCAAGATCTTCTCCGGGGCGCCCACCGCCTACGGCGCCGAGCCCAACCGCCAGGCTTGCCCGGTGGATCTGGGCATGCCGGGTGTGCTGCCCGTCCTGAACCAGGGCGCGGTGGAGCGGGCCGTGATGCTGGGGCTGGCGATCAACGCCGAGATCACCCCGCGCTCGGTGTTCGCGCGCAAGAACTACTTCTATCCGGATCTCCCCAAGGGCTACCAGATCTCGCAGTTCGAGCTGCCGATCGTGGGCCTGGGGTACCTGGATATCGAGCTGGAAGACGGCACGACCAAGCGCATCGGGGTGACCCGCGCGCACCTCGAGGAGGACGCCGGCAAGAGCCTGCACGAGGGCTTCGAGGCGATGACCGGTATCGACCTCAACCGCGCCGGTACCCCGCTGATCGAGATCGTCTCCGAGCCGGAGCTGCGCTCCGCGAAGGAGGCCGTGGCCTACATGAAGAAGCTGCACTCGCTGGTGCGCTATCTCGATATCTGTGACGGCAACATGCAGGAAGGCAGCTTCCGCTGTGATGCGAACGTCTCGATCCGGCCGAAGGGGCAGACCGAGTTCGGTACCCGCGCGGAGCTGAAAAACCTGAACTCCTTCCGCTTCGTCGAGCGCGCGATCAACTTCGAGGTCGAACGCCAGATCGACGTGATCGAGAGTGGCGGCACGGTGGTCCAGGAGACCCGCCTGTACGACCCGGACCGCGACGAGACGCGTTCCATGCGCAGCAAGGAAGAGGCGAACGACTACCGCTATTTCCCGGATCCGGACCTGCTGCCGCTGGTCGTGGACGGTGCCTTCATCGACTCCGTGCGCGAAAAGCTGCCGGAGCTGCCGGACGCCAAGCGCGCCCGCTTCGTCGAGCAGTACGGCCTGTCCGATTACGATGCCGGTGTGCTCACCGCGACCCGCGAGATGGGCGACTTCTACGAGGCCGTGGCCGCCGGCTGCGATGCCCCCAAGCTGGCCGCCAACTGGGTGATGGGCGAGTTCTCCGCCGCGCTCAACCGGTCCGAGGTGGAACTGGAGGATGCCCCGGTGAACGCCGAGGCGCTGGCCGGCCTCCTCGCGCGCATCCAGGACGAGACCATCTCCGGCAAGATCGCCAAGGAGGTCTTCGAGGCGATGTGGAACGGCGAGGGCGACGCCGATGCGGTGATCGAGGCCAAGGGCCTCAAGCAGATCACCGATACCGGCGCGATCGACGCCATCATCGACGAGGTGATGGCCAGCAACCCGCAGCAGCTCGAGCAGTACCGGGGCGGCAAGGACAAGCTGTTTGGCTTCTTCGTTGGCCAGGTGATGAAGGCCACCCAGGGCAAGGCCAACCCCGCCCAGGTGAACGAGCGCCTGAAGGCGAAACTCGACGCTTGATCATGTCCGAGGTCAGCCGCGATGCGTGAGGCCGATACCTTGCACCGGTTCATGCTGGAGGAGGCCGGGGTGCGCGGCGAATGGGTGCACCTGGATGCCGCCTGGCAGGCCCTGCTGGAACGCCACGAGTACCCGCCCGTGGTGCGCGACCTGCTGGGCCAGGCCTATGCGGCGGTCGCCCTGACCGCGGCCACCCTCAAGTTCGACGGCTCGCTGATCCTGCAGGTCACCGGCCCCGGCCCGGTGCACATGATCGTGGCCCAGGCCGACGGCCAGGGGCGGCTGCGCGGGCTGGCCCGCTTTCGCGAGACGCCGCCCGAGGGCGCGACACTGGCCGAGTGCGCCGGCGAGGACGCACGGCTGATGCTGACCCTGGACCCGGGGGATGGCGGCGAGCGCTATCAGGGCGTGGTCGAGCTGGAGGGCGAGACCCTCGCGGACGCGATGAACGTCTACTTCGAGCGTTCCGAGCAGCTGCCGACCCGGCTGTGGCTGGCCAGTGGGGCGCAGTCCGCGGCCGGCATGCTGCTGCAGGCGCTCCCGGGCGAGGGTGGCGATGCGGTGACCCGGGACTCGGAGGAATGGAACCGCGCGACGATCCTGGCCGAGACCACCACCGCCGACGAGCTGCTGGAGCTGGATGCCGGGACCCTGCTGGGCCGGCTGTTCGCCGAGGAGCGCGTGCGCCTGTTCGACGGCACCGGTGTCAGCTTCCACTGCCCCTGCTCCCGCGAGCGCATCGGCGAAACCCTGCGTAGCCTGGGCCGTGACGAGATCCGCAGCATCATCGAGGAGCAGGGCTCGGTGGACGTAACCTGTGAGTTCTGCAACGCCCACTACCACTTCGACCCGGTCGATGCCGAGGCGCTGTGTGCCGCCGAGGGTGCCCAGCCGCCGACCCCGGATACCCGTCAGTAGTCCGCCCCGTACGATCCTTCGGACGTACCCTCTCGTTAGCCGGCCGTGACCCCCGGGGGCCAGTCGGATGTGGGCTGTGCCCCCGAGCGTCCGCGGTCTTGCTATAGATGCAGGACTGACCTTGCAGCGTTCGCAGACGGGGGCGCAATGTATTCCCGGCATACCGAAATCCCGACCCTGGATGTCCGCCCCGGCTGGCTGGTGGAGGCGCGTTACTTCAACCAGGTGCGGCGTGCCCTGGCCCGTCTGGGGCCGGAGGTGCGCCTGTCGCCGCCCGGGCTGAAGCATCTGGATCTGATCCTCCAGCGCGATGCGTGGATTGTGGTCGACCGGGTGCTGAACGATATGCCGGTGGTCGCCTGGACCGCCTTTCACTCCCGGGGGCGGCGCAGCCTGCATCGCCCAGTGGCCTGCGAACTGCTGCTGTTCCACGCCATGGCCAGCATGGTGATGAACCGCACCCTGTCGGCGATGGAGCCGGAGCTCGCGGCCGCACTGGCCGAGGCCGGGCCGCCGGCGGCCTCCGGCAAGGTCCTGCCGTTTAATCCGCGCTCCTGCGCCTGAATCGGGGTTGCCCCGGGTTCAGGACGGGGCGTGGCGGTGGCCACACGCGGGGCAGCCGGGGTCGCGCCGCAGGCGAATCTCCCGGAACTGCATGGCCAGTCCGTCGAGGATCAGCAGCCGGCCGCTCAGGGTCGGCAGGCCCATCAGCAGCTTCAGCGCCTCGGTGGCCTGCAGGCTGCCGACCACGCCGGGCAGGCTGGCCAGCACCCCGTTCGCGGCGCAGGTGTCCTCGTCGCCGCCCCCTTCGCCGTAGAGACAGTGGTAGCATGCCGCCCCGGGATCGCGGTAGTCGAAGGTGGTCAGCTGCCCCTCGAAACGGATCACGGCGCCGGAGACCAGTGGCGTGCCGGCCGCCAGCGCGGCCCGGCTGATGGCCCCGCGGGCGGCGAAGTTGTCCGTGCCGTCCACGACCGCGTCGGCGTCGGCGAACAGCCGGCGCATGGCCGCGTCGTCGAGACGTTCGGCGCGCGCCTCCACCCGGCAGGCGGGGTTCATCGCGGCGATGCGGTCGGTCGCCGAGGCGACCTTGTCGCGGCCGATGTCGGCATCGGTATGCAGGATCTGGCGCTGCAGGTTGGTCACCTCGACGTGGTCCGGGTCCACCAGGGTCAGGCGGCCCACGCCGGCTGCGGCCAGGTAGGCGGCGACCGGAGAGCCCAGTCCGCCCAGTCCCATGATCACCGCATGCGCCTGCTGCAGGGCCTCCTGACCCTCCACCCCCACGCCGGGGAGCATGATCTGGCGGCTGTACCGCAGGAGCTGGTCGTCATCCATGGAGCAGGTCTCCGGAGAAAGGCCGAAATTGTAACCGGCGTCACGCTCGCCGGCGGCCTCAGTTGGGTACCGTTCAGGAACGCGGAATAGGCTGAATCCTGGCAATCCTGCCACAACCACGGGTCGGTCGACGCTCCTGAGGAGCGCGCGGACGACCCGAATGGAAGGAGGGATCACTCATGAAGCGACTCACGATTCTGGTACCTGCGGCTCTGCTGGCGCTTGCCCTGGCCGCCCCCACCCATGCGGCCCATCCGGTCTCCGGCCCGATGCAGGCGGCGGGTGCCGCCAGCTTCGATGCCGCCGCGCTGCAACCGGTGCGGCATGGCCATTCGCGCGGACACAAGCACTACCGTGGGCATCCGGGGGCGCATGGCCACAAGCAGGCGAAGCGCGCGAAACACCGCGGCCGCGGCCATCACAAGGGCTCGCGCAGCTACGAGCATCATCACTATCACTACTACGACAACCCCTCGAGCCGCTACCGCCACCGCTCTTCGCCCAGTGGCTCGGTCAACCTGCACCTGCGCCTGCCGCTCTGATCCGGACGCAGCCTGATGCAACGCGAGCCCCGGCCCCTGGCCGGGGCTTATTGTGATGGTTGCAAGCGCCAACCGATTCAGTGGTTGCCCCGGGTCAGTGCATCCCCAGCGTGGTCCGTTCGTGGCCGGCGGGGTCCCTCAAGGTCCGGATCGCCCGGTAGCCCGCCTGTTGCAGGCGGTCCCGCACGGCCGGGCCCTGATCGAAGCCGTGTTCCAGCAGCAGCCATCCGCCGCGATTCAGGTGGGGCCGGGCGGTATCGATCACCCGGTACAGGTCGGCCAGGCCATGGGCGTCCGCCGCCAGGGCCGAGCGCGGTTCGAAGCGCAGGTCGCCACGGGTCAGGTGCGGATCATCCGGGTCGATGTACGGCGGGTTGCAGGTGATGATGTCCAGCCCTGCCGTTGGCGTCAGCGCGTCCAGCCAGTCGCCCTGCCACAGCCCGACCGGCAGCCCCAGGTCGCGCGCGTTGGTCTGCGCCTGTTGCAGCGCCGCATGACTGCGGTCGCTGGCGAAGGCCCGGATGCGCGGGCGTTCGCTTTTCAGTGCCAGGATGATGGTACCGGGGCCGGTGCCGAGGTCCAGCACCCAGGGGGTGTCGGTTGCGAGCGTGTCGATGGCCAGGAGGGCCTGTTCCACCAGCAGCTCGGTTTCGGGGCGCGGGATCAGGCAGGCGGGGGAGACGCCCAGGTCCAGTGTCCAGAAGCTGCGTCGGCCGAGGATGTGGGCCATCGGTTCGCCGGCGCAGCGGCGCTGGCAGAGCGTGTCGGCGCGGGCGGCCTGTTCGGCCGTGGCGGGGTCGGTGCCGTGGGCGATCAGCTGCGCGGTGTCCAGGCCGGTGGCGGCGCCCAGCAGCATGCGGGCCTCGAGTCCGGGCGCCTCGATCCCGGCGGCCTCCAGGCGGGCACGCAGGTCCCGCAGCAGGCTGTCCAGCGTGGCCGGGGTTTCCATTACGTTTCGGAGAGGGTGGCGAGCTGCTCGGCCTGGTATTCGTGGATCAGCGGGTCGATGACCGGGTCGAGATCACCGGCCATCACCTGTTCCAGCTTGTACAGGGTCAGGTTGATGCGGTGGTCGGTTACGCGGCCCTGCGGGAAGTTGTAGGTGCGGATGCGCTCGGAGCGGTCGCCGCTGCCGACCAGGCCCTTGCGTTCCGCGCTCTGCGCGGCGGCCTGGGCCTCGCGTTCGGCCTCGAACATGCGCGCGGCCAGGTAGGTCATGGCCTTGGCGCGGTTCTTGTGCTGCGAGCGTTCTTCCTGGCACTCGACCACGATGCCGGTGGGCAGGTGGGTCAGGCGCACCGCGGAGTCGGTCTTGTTGACGTGCTGGCCCCCGGCGCCGGAGGCGCGGAAGGTGTCCACGCGCAGGTCGGCCGGGTTGATCTCCGGCATCTCGACCTCCTCCAGTTCCGGCAGGATGGCGACGGTCGCGGCGGAGGTGTGGATGCGGCCCTGGGATTCGGTCTCGGGGACGCGCTGCACGCGATGGGCGCCGGATTCGAACTTGAGTCGCGAGTAGGCGCCCTGACCGGCCAGGCGCCCGATCACCTCGCGGTAGCCGCCATGTTCGCCTTCGCTGGCGCTGAGGATCTCCAGCTTCCAGTTCTTCTGCTCGGCGTAGCGGGTGTACATGCGCAGTAGGTCGCCGGCGAACAGCGCGGCCTCGTCACCGCCGGTGCCGGCGCGGATCTCGAGGAACACGTTGGCGTTGTCGTGCGGGTCCTTCGGGATCAGGTGGCGGTAGAGCTCGGCCTCCAGGGCCTCGGTCTGCTCGGTCAGGGCCTCGATCTCGGCCTCGGCCATCGCACGCAGTTCGGGGTCGTCCTCCGCGAGCATCGCGCGCGCCTCGTCCAGTGCGGCGTGGTTTTCGTGCCAGGCCTTCCAGGCCTCGGCGACCGGCTCCAGCTGGCTGTATTCCTGAGACAGACGACGCAGCTGGTCCGGGTCCTCGGCGGCATCCGGGGTGGCCAGCAGTTGCGCGATCTCGGCGTGGCGCTCGGCCAGGCCCTCGAGCTTGGTGCGGAACGAGGCCTTCACGAATGGGTGCCGGAGTCGGGATCGTTGCCGGGGTCGTCTTCCGGGGCTGGTAGCTGGAACAGGCGGTGCGCGGCCTCCAGCAGGCGGGCGTCGCCCTCGTGGGCCGCGGTGTTCAGCGATTTGCAGGGGGCGTGCATCAGCTTGTTGGTCAGGTTGTGCGCCAGGAGCTGCATCGCCTCCTCCGGCGACTTGCCGGCGCGCAGCATCGCCTCGGCCTTCGCCAAGGCTTCCGCCTTCACGCTGTCGGCGCGCTGGCGCAGCTGGCGGATGCTGTCCACCGAGTCGCGGGCCCGCAGCCAGCGCATGAATTCGCCGGCGCGCTGGGTGATGATCTCTTCGGCCTGTTCGGCCGCGGCCTGGCGCGAGGCCATGTTTTCGTCGATGACCTCCTGCAGGTCGTCGACGGTGTAGAGGTAGACGTCCTCGAGCTGGCCGACTTCGGGCTCGATGTCGCGCGGCACGGCGATGTCCACCATGAACATCGGCTTGTGGCGCCGCTTGCGCAGGGCGCGTTCCACCGCCCCCTTGCCCAGGATGGGCAACGGCGCGGCGGTGGAGGAGATCACGATATCGGCATCGGCCAGGCGGTCCGGGAGCTGGTCGAGGCTGATGGCCTCGGCGTCGAAACGCCCGGCCACCGCGCGGGCGCGCTCGACCGTGCGGTTGGCCACGATCACGTTGCCAATGCCGCCACCGGAGAGGTGCTGCAGGGCCAGTTCGATGGTCTCGCCGGCACCGATGACCAGCGCGGTCAGGGGCTTCAGGTCACCGAAGATCTGGCGTGCCAGCGAGACCGCGGCGAAGGCGACCGAGACGGCGCTCTGGCCGATGGCGGTCTGGGTGCGTACGTCCTTGGCGGTGGCGAAGGCGTGCTGAAACAGCCGTTCCAGCGAGCGCCCCAGCGTGCCGGCGTCGTGGGCATGTTGGTAGGCGGTCTTCATCTGTCCCAGGATCTGCGGCTCGCCCAGGACCATGGAGTCCAGCCCGCTGGCCACGCGCAGGGTGTGGCGCACGGCGGAGCCGTCGTGGTGCAGATAGAGGTAGGGCTTCAGTTCGTCGCGGTCGATGCCGTGGTAGCCGCCGATCCAGTCGAGCACGCGCTGTTCGCTGTGGGGGTCGCCCTCGCGGAAGTAGACCTCGGTGCGGTTGCAGGTCGACAGGATCGCGGTTTCCGGCAGCAGCACGCCGGAGCGCAGCGAGTGCAGGGCCTCGCCGAGCTCGTGCTCGTTGACGGAAAGCCGTTCGCGAATGGCGACCGGTGCCGTCTTGTGATTGATCCCGAGAGTGAACAGCATGCTGGCGCGTATTGTGCCGGAAAACGCGGGCGCGTGGCCGAATTTCCCGATAGTGTACTGTGCTGTAGGCTTGCGTTGGATTGCGGCGGGGATGGAACCCCGCAGCTGCCTGGCCCGTCCCACCCGGTATGCCCGAGCTGATGCCGACTGGATACAAGATGATTCGAAGCCTGCTCGCGCTGACCGCCGTGCTTTCCCTGGCGGGCTGCGCGCACACCCAACTGGATGCCTCGGAACCGCCGGAGTCGGATCGCCCCGAGGTGCTCCCGCTGATGCAGACCGAGGATCCGGAGGCCGCGCTGATGTTCAGCGTGCTGGCCGCCGAGATCGCGGTGCGTTCCGGCGAGCATGCCGAGGCCGCGCGTTACTACGGGGCGGCGGCTCTGCTGAGTAACGATCCCGCCATTGCCGAACGCGCCACGCGCATCGCGCTGTTCGCGCGCGATCACGAGCAGGCCCAGCGGTCGGCCGACCGCTGGCTGCGGCTCGCGCCGGAGAGCATGGAGGCCAGCCAGGTCTCGACGGTGCTGCGGATCAATGCGGGGGATGCCGAACAGGCGGCCGAGCAGCTGGATTCGCTGATGAATCGGGTGGTGGTGCAGGGTGGCGACCCCAACGCCACGCTGGGCGGTGTGATCGGCCAGGCCCAGGACCAGGCCGCCGCCCTGGAGACCATGCGGCTGCTCGCCGAGCGGCGCAGCGACGATGTCGGTGTCCACCGTGTACTGGCCGAGGCCGCGCTGCGCTTCGGCGAGCCGGGCGAGGAGGTGCTGGCGGTGACCGGGCCGGCCAGCGAGCGCTTCCCGGATTCGGTGCCGCTGCAGCTGCTGCATGCGCGCGCCCAGAGCGAGGCCGGGCAGGAGGACGCCGCGATCGAGACCCTGCGCGCGACGGTGGAGGCGCATCCGGAGAGCCGCGAGGCCCGGCTGGGCTACGCGCGCGTCCTGACCGAAATGGAGGATGACGCCTTCGCCCGCGAGGAGATGGATCGCCTGGTGGAGCTGGCGCCGGAGGATACCCAGCTCCTGCTGGCGCTGGCCCTGATGAACCTGGAGGCGGAGCAGTTGGGGCCGGCCCGGGATTATCTGGAGCGCCTGGACGCACTGGGGGAGCGCGAGAACGATGTCGCCTACTACCTCGGTCGGCTGCACG
The DNA here is from genome assembly GCF_000425605.1 of Thioalkalivibrio sp. ALE17. NCBI lineage: Bacteria > Pseudomonadati > Pseudomonadota > Gammaproteobacteria > Chromatiales > Ectothiorhodospiraceae > Thioalkalivibrio > Thioalkalivibrio sp. ALE17. The sequence continues at coordinate 102,200 of NZ_KE384404.1, read as the reverse complement.
AGATGGCCGACGAGCCGGACGCCGCCCTGGCCGCCTATGGCCGCGTAGAGGGGGGCGATCACGCCGATGATGCACGCCTGCGCAGTGCGCGCCTGACGCTGCGGCACGACGGCCAAGAAGCGGCGCGCGACTTGTTTGCGCCGATGCAGCAGGGCGTGGACGACGATCTGGCCCGGCGCGCCTATCTGGCGGAGGCGAACGCACTGCGCGAGATCGGCGACTATGCCGAGGCACGCGCCCGGTTGAATCGCGGGCTGGTGCAGTTCCCCGGGGATACCCGGCTGCTGTACCTGCGGGGTCTGGTCCACGAGCGCGAAGACGACATCGCGGCCGCCGAGGCCGATTTCCGCACGATCCTCGAGTCCGATCCCGAGAACGTCGCGGCCCTGAACGCGCTGGGGTACACCCTGGCGGATCGCACCGAGCGGTATGACGAGGCCTATGACCTGATCCTGCGTGCCTACGAGCAGGAGCCGGACGATGCCGCCATCATCGACAGCTACGGCTGGGTGTTGTACCGCCTGGGCCGGCTGGAGGAGGCCGAGACGCAGCTTCGCCGGGCGTACTCGCTGTCGGACGACGGCGAGATCGCCAGCAATCTGGCCGTCGTCCTCTGGGAGCGAGGTGCGCGCGACGAGGCGCGGGAGATCCTCGAGGCTGCGCTGGAGCGCGAGCCCGATCATGAACGCCTGCAGCGCGTACGCAACGACCTGATCGAATGAGCCGGGCTGCGGGGATGCGGAAGCCCGAGAGTCTTGCGGGCGGGGCGAGGCTGGCCGGTCTGCTGGTCGGCCTGGGTCTTCTGCTGGGTGGCTGTGCCGCGCCCCTGCCGGAGGCGGATACCTCGCCGGCCGCCGAGGCCGCCTTCGAGGCCCGCACCGCACAGCTGGAGGCGCTGGACAGCTGGCGACTGGTCGCGCGCCTGGGGCTGGCCTCCGGCGAGGAATACTGGTCCGCCCAGCTCAACTGGCGGGTGCAGGAAGGTCAGCACGTGCTGGACCTGTCCGGCCCGATGGGGCGCGGTGGTGGTCGGCTGACGCTGTCCGAAAGCGGGCGCGCGCTGCTGGTGACCCGGTCCGGCGAGCGTTTCCAGGCGCAGGACCCGGATGCGCTCGTCGCGCGGGTCCTGGGCGAGTCGATCCCGGTCAGCGGCATGGTCTACTGGGTGCGTGGCCTCCTCCACCCCGAGGCCTCGTACCAGCTGGATATCGACGCGGACGGGCGGCCACTGGAGATCCACCAGTCCGGCTGGACCATCGAGTACAACGAGTTCGAGGAAATCGACGGCCTGGCGATGCCGGTCACCATGGTGCTGGAGCGCGAAGGGGTGGAATTGCGGGCCCGCATCGGTCGCTGGCAGCTTGGTGGTGATCCGTCATGACCGCTGCCGTCGCGGGCGGGGCCTTCGACACCACTTTTCCCGCGCCCGCCAAGATCAATCGATTCCTGCATATCACCGGCCGGCGGGCGGACGGATATCACGAGCTGCAGACGGTGTTCCAGTTCCTCGGGCTGGAGGATCGCCTGCGCTTCGAGCCCCTGCCGGCGGGGCGCTTCGAGATGGCGGGCGCGGCCATCGACGGGGCCGACAACCTGTGCCTGCGCGCGGCCCGGCGCCTGGCCCGGGTGGCGAAGACCCCTTTTGGCGTGCGTATCCATCTCGACAAGCGGATCCCGGTGGGCGGTGGCCTGGGGGGCGGCAGTTCCGATGCCGCCACCACGCTGGTGGCTTTGAATGCCCTGTTCGAGCTGGGGTGTGATGTCGAGCAGCTGGTGGGGATCGGCCTGGAGCTGGGTGCCGACGTACCGGTGTTCGTGGTCGGCCAGGCAGCCTGGGCCGAGGGTGTGGGCGAGCGGCTCACGGCCGTGGTCCCGGATACCGGCTGGATCCTGCTGATCGACCCCGGGGTTTCGGTCGCCACCGGAGCGATGTTCGGGTGTGCGGAATTGACACGCGACTGCCCCACCGAGACAATTTCGTCCGCCGTCGACGCCAGCCGGTTCGTCAACGTGTTCGAACCGGTGGTGCGGGCTCGTTATCCGGAGGTGGATCGGGCGCTGCACTGGCTGGCGGAGCAGACGCCGCGGGCGCGCCTGAGCGGGAGTGGCGGTTGCGTGTTCGGGGTGTTCCCCGACGAAGCGGCAGCTGGGGCGGCGCAGTCCGCGCAGCCGGCTCCGTGGCGCAGCTGGGTGACACCGCTGGTAAACGTGTCGCCCCTGCGGGCCTGGCTGCCGCCAGGCGGTGTCGAGACAGAATAAGTCCAGAGTTATTGGGCCGTAGCCAAGCGGTAAGGCAGCGGGTTTTGATCCCGCCATGCGCAGGTTCGACGCGAGCGGCGCAGCCGCGACCGACCGTCGC
>NZ_KE384404.1:62500-99581 GCF_000425605.1 Thioalkalivibrio sp. ALE17 | reverse complement strand
ATGCCGGCCAGGCAGTACAATAGAGTCCAGCGAGTTATTGGGCCGTAGCCAAGCGGTAAGGCAGCGGGTTTTGATCCCGCCATGCGCAGGTTCGAATCCTGCCGGCCCAGCCATTTCCCGCCTCGCGCCACAAGGGCGTGAGGCACAACCATCAGGACCCCGGCCCAGCACCGGGGTCTATACTGGGGCCCGGGCGATATCGCAGCCCGCCCCACTCCATCCAGACCGGGACGAACCGTGGTCGACAAGAATCGCATGATGATCTTCGCGGGCAATGCGAACCCGCGTCTCGCCCAGGCCGTTGCCGAGCACCTGGGGCTGCCCATGGGCAAGGCCATCGTCGGACGTTTCAGTGATGGCGAGGTGCAGGTCGAGCTGCTGGAGAACGTCCGCGGTCGCGACGTGTTCCTGATCCAGCCGACCGGCCAGCCAACCAACGAGAACATCATGGAGCTGGTGATCATGGTGGATGCGCTGCGCCGCGCCTCGGCCGGCCGCATTACCACGGTGATCCCGTATTTCGGCTACGCGCGCCAGGATCGGCGCGTGCGCTCGGCGCGGGTGCCGATCTCGGCGAAGGTGGTCGCGAACATGATCGAGGCGGTGGGCGCGGACCGTGTGTTGACGATCGACGTGCACGCCGACCAGGTGCAGGGCTTCTTCAACGTCCCGGTAGACAACATCTATGCCTCGCCGGTCCTGCTGGGCGATGTCTGGCGGCATGTCTCGGGCGATCTGACCGTGGTGTCGCCGGATGTCGGCGGGGTGGTGCGCGCCCGCGCGATCGCCAAGCGGCTGGACGACGCCGACCTGGCGATCATCGACAAGCGCCGCCCGCGCGCGAACGAGTCGGAGGTGATGCACATCATCGGTGATGTGCGCGGCAAGTCCTGCATCATCATCGATGACCTGGTGGATACCGCCGGCACGCTGTGCCAGGCCGCGAAGGCCCTCAAGGAGCACGGGGCGCACTCGGTGATGGCCTACGCCACGCACCCCGTGCTTTCTGGCGCGGCAATTGATAACATAAACGGTTCGGCGCTTGACGAGCTTGTGGTGACCGACACCCTGGCCCTGCAGCCCAACGCGCAGAGCTGCGACAAGATCCGGCAGTTGTCGGTGGCGGAGATGCTGGCGGAGACCATCCGCCGCATCAACCGCGAGGAATCCGTCAGTTCGCTGTTCATGGACTAGCGAGAGCGTCGGGCCGAAAACGATTTCGGGAGGTTCGCCTCCCTTCAGCGCCCCGCCTGGTCGCGGGCGGGGTGTGTTCAGGGCGCTTCGGGTGAAGCGCCTTTCATTTTGGAGACCGTAGCAATGAGCATGAGCTTTACCATTGAAGCCGAGAAGCGTGACGAACAGGGTTCGAGTGCGAGCCGCCGCCTGCGTCGCGCCGGCAAGCTGCCCGCCATCCTGTACGGGGCGGACAAGGACGCCGTGGCCATCACGCTGGATCACAACGCGATGGTCCATAACCTCAAGGAAGACGCGTTCTACTCGCACATCCTCAGCGTGAAGCTGGACGGCAAGACCGAGAAGGCGATCCTGCGCGACGTGCAGCGCCATCCGTTCAAGCCGACCATCTACCACGTCGACCTGATGCGCGTGAGCGCCAACCAGCCGATCCGCGTCAGCGTGCCGCTGCACTTCCATAACGAGGAAGAGGCCAAGGGCGTGAAGCTGGGCGGCGGCATGGTCAGCCGCATGATCAACGAGCTCGAGGTCGAGTGCCTGCCGGGCGATCTGCCCGAGTCCATCGATATCGATGTCGTCGAGATGGATGTCGGCGATACCCTGCATATCTCCGAGCTGAAGCTGCCGGAAGGCGTACAGAGTGTCGCGCTGATGCATGGCGAGGAATACGACTACGCCGTGGTCAGCGTCCTGCTGCCGCGCGCCGCCAAGACCGAGGAAGAAGAGGTCGAGGAAGGCGAGGCTGCCGAGGCCGAAGGTGGCGAGGAAGCCGCGGGTGGCGAAGAGGCCTCCGGCGACGAGTCGGAGTCCGGGGACAAGGAGTAAGCCCCTGCGGCTTGCCGCCTGAACGATGGCGATCCAACCCGAACCGATCCGTCTGGTGGTCGGGCTGGGCAACCCGGGCCCGCGTTATGCCGAAACCCGGCATAACGCGGGTTTCTGGTTTGTGGACACCCTGGCCCGCCGGCATGGCGCGGACTTTCGCCCCGAGAGCCGCTTCGATGGCGAGGCGGCCCGCCTCAATCTGCCCGCGGGCGACTGCTGGCTGCTCAAGCCCATGAGCTTCATGAACAAGAGCGGCCTGCCGGTGCGCAAGTGCGCCGATTTCTACCGTATACCCCCCGAGGCCATCCTGGTCGTCCATGACGAACTGGACCTCGATCCGGGCGTGGTGCGGCTGAAGATGGGTGGCGGGCATGGCGGCCACAATGGCCTGCGGGATCTGCACCGACACCTGGGCGGCCCGAACTACGCCCGGCTGCGGGTCGGCGTCGGCCACCCGGGGCATCGCGATGATGTGGTGCCCTTCGTGCTGGACCGTCCCGGCAAGGCCGATACCCAGGCGATCGAGGAGGCCATCGACAAGGCCCTGGATCAGGTGTCTGCGCTGGTAGCCGGGCGCTGGGACGAGGCGGTGCGCAATCTGCATGGCGGCAGCACGAAGCCGGCCACGAATTCCGAGGAAACCCGATGAGTCTTAAATGCGGGATCGTGGGTCTGCCGAACGTCGGCAAGTCCACCCTGTTCAATGCCCTCACGCGTGCGGAGATCGCCGCGGAGAACTATCCCTTCTGCACCATCGATCCGAACGTGGGCGTGGTGGAGGTCCCGGATCCGCGCCTGACCCGGCTGAGCGAGATCGTGAAGCCCCAGCGCACGCTTCCCACCACGGTCGAGTTCGTGGACATTGCCGGGCTGGTGGCCGGGGCGGCCCAGGGCGAGGGGCTGGGCAACCAGTTTCTGGCGCATATCCGCGAGACCGACGCCATCGCGCAGGTGGTGCGCTGCTTCGAGGACGACGACATTGTGCATGTCGCCGGCAAGGTCGATCCGATCGCCGACATCGAGACCATCAGCACCGAGTTGATGCTGGCGGATCTGGAGACCGTGAACAAGGCGCTGAAGCGTCTGGAACGGGCGGCCAAGTCGCAGGACAAGACCGCGATCGCCCAGCTCAAGGCCGCCGAGAAGGTCGGGGCCGGCCTGGATCAGGGGATTCCTGCGCGGGCCCAGGATCTGGACGAGGACGAGCGCCGGGCACTGTACGACCTGCATCTGTTGACCCTCAAGCCGCTGATGTACATCGCCAATGTCGACGAGGCCTCGCTTGCCGGGGGTAACGCGATGGTGGAGGCAGTGCAGGCCCGCGCGGCCGAGGAGGGTGCCGAGGTAGTCAGTGTCTGCGCTGCCATCGAGGCGGAGATCGCGGTGCTCGACCCGGAGGAGCGCGCGGAATTTCTGGCCGATCTGGGGCTGGAAGAGCCGGGGCTGGACCGGGTGATCCGCACCGCCTATCGCCTGCTGAGCCTGCAGACATTTTTCACCGCCGGCGAGAAGGAGGTCCGCGCCTGGACCGTGCGCCAGGGCTCCAGCGCGCCGCAGGGGGCCGGGGTGATCCACACCGATTTCGAGCGCGGTTTCATCCGTGCCGAGGTGGTCGGTTACGACGACTTCGTGGCCCACAACGGCGAGCAGGGCGCGAAGGACGCGGGGAAATGGCGCCTCGAGGGCAAGGAATACGTGCTCAAGGAAGGCGACGTGGTACATTTCCGCTTCAATGTCTGAGCGTTATACTAGGAATTGACCCGGGGGCGCCGGGCCCTGCCGCCTGGCGCCCCGTTCGGCACCCAATCTCGGAGTACAGTAATGGACGTAATGGATCGTATCCGCCAGCAGGTGGAAGACAACCCGGTGGTGATCTTCATGAAGGGCACCCCGCAGTTCCCCATGTGCGGCTTCTCCAGCCGTGCAGTGGAGGCGCTGAAGCGCTGCGACCAGGAATTCGGCTACGTGAACGTGATCGCGGACCAGGAGGTCATGCAGAATCTGCCGCGCTTCGCCGACTGGCCGACCTTCCCGCAGGTCTACATCGACGGCGAGCTGATCGGCGGCTGTGATATCACCCTCGAGATGTTCGAGAGTGGCGAGCTGAAGAAGATGGTCGACGAGGCCCACGCCAAGCGCGCCGCGAGTTAAAGCATGGAGGTGGGCGGCAGCCCTAGGGGCTGCCGCCCAACCAAAACCGTCATCCGCGAGGCCCAGCAAGGGATCGTGGTGATCTCCTGATGTGCCCCCGGATTCCCGCCGTCGTGGCCGTGTCCGGGAGATTGCGTCACCCCTGCGGAGTTCGCAATGACTGGAGAGGGTTGGTCATCGCGAGCCCCGCAGGGGCGTGGCGATCTCCCGAAGCATCGACGCGCCCCGAGCGGTGCCGACGGTGGGAGATTGCTTCACCCCTGCGGGGTTCGCAATGACGGGGCTGAGGGTTGGGTCATCGCGAGGCGCGCAGCGCCGTGGCGATCTGCGAGGGGTCGCAGGGCGTGTGTTGTGTGTCAGCTCCCGGGCGGAAGTTCTTCCGGGTCGGGCAGGCGTAGTGCTGGCTGCGGCACGCCGATCCCGTCCTGCCAGCGGTTGGCGATCTGGCAGAAGATGTCCGCCGTCTTTTCCGCGTCGAACGCGGCGCTGTGGGCGGACTCGGTATCCCAGCCAATCCCCGCGGCGTCGGCCGCACGTGCCAGCACCGTCTGCCCAAAGGCCAGTGCCGAGAGCGACACCGTGTCCAGGCTGCTGAACGGGTGGAACGGGTTACGCTTGATCCCGCAGCGTTCGGCCGCGGTATGCACGAAGCCAAGGTCGAAGTGCGCATTGTGTCCGACCAGGATCGCGCGCTTGCAGTGGTTGACCTTCACTTCACGGCGGACCTCGCTGAACAGCTTCCCCATCGCCTGATCCTCCGGCCAGGCGGCCCGCAGCGGGTGGTACGGGTCGATGCCGTTCACTTCCAGGGACTTCGGGTCCATCTCCGAGCCTTCATAGGGACGCACATGCAGACTCACCGTGCGATCGCGCACCAGGTGGTCCTGCTCGTCCCGGCGCAGAAACACCGCGGCCACTTGCAGGAGCGCATGGCGGCGGCAGTCGAAGCCCCCCGTCTCCACGTCCACCACCACCGGCAAAAAGCCGCGGAAACGGTTCGCCATTGGGCGGTGCTGCGGGTCCAGCTGGACGGGTTCGGCCATGGTTTTGCTCGATCTCGATGGGGGTGTTTCGCGGGTTTTGGAGTCGTTACGGGCGCATCGGAAGGCTTTCGCGGTGTTTGCGGATTTTTCCGCATATTTTGCCGACGTTCGGCGCCATAGAAGGCTTTCGCTTGACCTGTTGGTGGCACAGTCGGGATACTTGCGCCTTTTATGCCCGCCCGACACCGGCGCATGGTAGCAAATGCCCGACCGCCCGGTGGTCCGGCCCCGTCGTGGCAACCCGATTCCCAACCCGTTTTCAGGGGTAGAGCATGGACCCGAACGCGACCGAACACGATATCGACCCGCAAGAGACCCAAGAGTGGATCGACGCTCTGGCCTCCGTGCTGGAGACGGATGGCCCCGAGCGGGCGCATGCCCTCCTCGAGCGCCTGGTCGACAAGGCGCGCCGCAGCGGGGCCTACCTGCCGTACTCCGCCAATACCGCCTATGTGAACACCATCCCCACGCACCTGGAACCCGAGTATCCGGGGGATGGCGCGGTGGAGCATCGCATCCGTTCCTATATCCGCTGGAACGCGATGGCGATGGTGGTCAAGGCCAATCGTGCATCGTCCGAACTGGGTGGGCATATCGCGACCTTCGCCTCCGCCGCCACGCTGTATGACGTCGGCTTCAACCACTTCTGGCATGCCCCTTCGCACGATCACGGGGGCGATCTGCTGTTTGCCCAGGGGCATTCCTCGCCGGGGATCTATGCCCGCGCGTTCATGGAGGGCCGCCTGAGCGAGGAGCAGCTGGACCACTTCCGTCGCGAGGTCGATGGCAAGGGCCTGTCCTCCTACCCGCATCCGTGGCTGATGCCGGACTTCTGGCAGTTCCCGACCGTGTCCATGGGTCTGGGACCAATCATGAGCATCTACCAGGCGCGCTTCATGCGCTATCTGCAGGATCGCGGCCTGGCCCAGACCGAGAACCGTCGCGTCTGGAGCTTTGTCGGTGACGGCGAGGTGGACGAGCCGGAGACCCTGGGCGCGATCACGCTGGCCTCGCGCGAGAAGCTGGACAACCTGACCTGGGTGGTGAACTGCAACCTGCAGCGTCTGGACGGCCCGGTGCGCGGCAATGGCAAGATCGTGCAGGAGCTGGAGGCGATCTTCCGCGGCGCCGGCTGGAACGTGGTCAAGGTGCTGTGGGGTCGCTACTGGGACCCACTGCTGGCCAAGGATACCGACGGGTTGCTGCAGAAACGCATGATGGAGGCGGTCGACGGCGACTACCAGAACTACAAGTCGCGCGACGGCGCCTACGTGCGCGAGCACTTCTTCGGCAAGTACCCCGAGCTCAAGCGCATGGTGGCCAACATGTCGGACGAGGACATCTGGCGCCTCAACCGCGGCGGCCATGACCCGGTCAAGGTCTATGCGGCCTACAAGGCGGCGGCCGAGCACAAGGGGCAGCCGACCGTGATCCTCGCGCACACGGTGAAGGGTTACGGCATGGGCGCGGCGGGCGAGGCGCAGAACCGCACCCACAGCCAGAAGAAGATGGACGCGGACGACATGAAGCAGTTCCGCGACCGCTTCAATATCCCGCTGTCGGACGAGCAGGTGGAGAGGGCCGAATACATCAAGCCGGACCCCGACTCCGAGGAGATGAAATACATGAACGCGCGGCGCAATGACCTGGGCGGTCATCTGCCCGTGCGCCGGCCGCTGGCTACCCCGCTCGAAGTGCCCGGCCTGGACGCCTTCAATGGTCTGCTGGAGGCCTCCGGCGAGCGCGAGATGTCCACCACCATGGCCTTCGTGCGTCTGCTGACCCTGCTCGCGCGCGACAAGAAGATCGGCAAGAACATCGTCCCGATCGTGCCCGACGAGGCTCGTACCTTCGGCATGGAAGGGCTGTTCCGTCAGCTGGGGATCTACTCCTCGGTCGGCCAGCTCTACGAGCCGCAGGACAAGGACCAGGTGATGTATTACAAGGAGGACAAGAAGGGCCAGATCCTGGAAGAGGGGATCAACGAGGCCGGCTCCATGTCCTCCTGGATCGCGGCGGCCACGTCCTACTCCACGCATGGCGTGGCGATGGTGCCGTTCTACATCTTCTATTCGATGTTCGGCTTCCAGCGTATCGGCGACCTGATCTGGGCCGCCGGCGACATGCGTGCCCGCGGCTTCCTGATGGGGGCGACTGCCGGGCGCACCACGCTGGCCGGCGAGGGCCTGCAGCACGACGACGGCCACAGCCTGATGATGGCCGCCAACGTGCCCAACTGCATCGCCTACGACCCGACCTTCGCCTATGAGCTGGCGGTGATCGTGCAGGACGGCATGCGCCGCATGTACGCGGAGCAGCAGAGCGTCTTCTACTACATCACCGTGATGAACGAGAACTACCCGCAGCCGGCCATGCCGAAGGGTGCCGAGGAAGGCATCCGCCGCGGCCTATACCGGCTGCAGGCGGGTGGGCGCAAGAAAAAGAAGGTGCGCCTGCTGGGCTCCGGTACCATCCTGCGCGAGGCCATTGCCGCCGCCGAGCTGCTGGACCAGGACTTCGGTGTGGCCGCCGAGGTCTGGAGCGCCACCAGCTTCAACGAACTGGCCCGTGACGGCCGCGATGCCGAGCGCCACGCCCGCCTGAACCCGGAGGCCAAGCCGCGCAAGTCCTGGGTGGGAGAATGCCTGGGCGGTTCCGACGCCCCGGTGGTGGCCGCCACCGATTACGTCCAGGCCTACCCTGACCAGATCCGCGCCTTCGTGCCGGCCGACTACCGCGTGCTGGGCACCGACGGCTTCGGCCGCTCGGATACCCGCGCCGCGCTGCGGCGCCACTTCGAGGTGGATCGTTACCACATTGCGGTCACGGCCCTGAAGGCCCTGGCCGATGCCGGGACCGTCGAGGTCAAGACCGTCAGTGATGCGATCAAGAAGTACGAGATCGACGTCAAACGGCCCAACCCCTTGCAGGCCTGAGGCCGCCGGTACCGAGGCAGGAGCAGACATGAGCAACACGACTACCGTGCACGTGCCGGACATCGGTGATTTCAAGGACGTCGAGATCATCGAGGTGATCGTCAGCGCCGGGGATACCGTCGCCCCCGAGGATCCGCTGATCACGCTGGAATCCGACAAGGCCTCCATCGAGATCCCGGCCCCGCAGGGCGGGACGGTGAAGGCCCTGAAGGTGAAGGCCGGCGATCGCGTGAACCAGGGCGACCCGATCCTGGAGCTGGAGCCCTCCGACGAGGGTGCCGCCGAGGACACCTCCGCCAAGGACGAGGCACCGAAGCAGGAAGCGCCGTCTTCCGCGGAGGCCCCGGCCGAGCCGGCCCCCGAGGCCGAGAAGCCGCAGCCTGCCCCGAAGGCCGCCGACCGGGCCGATCCGCGGCCGTCGCCGACCGAACACATCCGCGACGAATCGGCCTTCCGCAAGGCCCATGCCTCGCCGGTAGTGCGCAAGTTCGCGCGCGAGCTGGGCGTGGACCTGAGCAAGGTCGAGGGTTCCGGGCGCAAGGGCCGCATCCTGCGTGAGGACGTGCAGGGCTTTGTGAAGCGCGCCCTGAGCCAGGGTGCCGGCGGCGGCCTGGGCGTGGAGCCGATGCCGGAGATCGACTTCTCCGAGTTCGGTCCGATCGAGACCCAGCCGCTGTCGAAGATCAACAAGCTCACCGGCAAGAACCTGCATCGCAACTGGGTCACCGTCCCGCACGTCACCCAGTTCGACGAGGCGGACATCACCGAGCTCGAGGACTTCCGCAAGTCGCTGAAGGCCGAGTACGAGAAGAAGGGCGTGAAGGTCACCTTCCTGCCGTTTTTGATGAAGGCGGTGGTCTCCGCGCTCAAGCAGTACCCGCGCTTCAACGCCTCGCTGGATGCGACCGGCGAGAACCTGATCCTGAAGCAGTACTACAACCTCGGCATCGCGGTGGACACGCCGGACGGTCTGGTCGTCCCGGTGGTGCGTGACGTCGACCGCAAGAGCCTGGTCGACATCGCCTCCGAGCTGATGGACCTGTCTCAGCGCGCCCGCGACAAGAAGCTCAAGCCCGCGGACATGCAGGGCGGCTGCCTGACCATCTCCAGCCTCGGCGGGATCGGCGGGACCCAGTTCACCCCGATCGTGAATGCCCCCGAGGTCGCGATCCTCGGCGTGTCGCGCTCCAGCATGAAGCCGGTGTGGAACGGCAAGGAGTTCGAGCCGCGCCTGATCCTGCCGCTGGCGCTGTCGTACGATCACCGGGTGATCGACGGGGCCCTGGGCGCGCGCTTTGCCACCACGCTGAGCGCATTGCTGTCCGACATGCGCCGCATGCTTCTGTAATTGAATTCTTACCGGAGTGACTGGATGAGCCAGACCAAGACCATCGAGGTCCCGGATATCGGGGATTTCAAGGACGTCGAGATCATCGAGGTCCTGGTGCAGCCGGGCAGCGAGATCGCGCCGGAAGACCCGCTGATCACGCTGGAGTCCGACAAGGCGACCATCGACGTGCCTGCCCCCGAGGCCGGCACCGTGAAGAAGCTGCACGTGAAGGTCGGGGACAAGGTGTCCCAAGGCAGCAAGCTCCTGGACCTTGAGGCCAGCGGCGCGGCCGCGGAAAGCGATGACACCCCCGCATCGGGCGGCGACAAGGCCGAATCCGCCAAGGCGGAATCCGCTGCCGAGAGTGCGCCGAAGAAGGAGGCGCCCAAGGCCGCTGCCGACCCGAACACCGACAGTCAGTGCCAGGTACTGGTGCTGGGCTCCGGCCCCGGCGGCTACACCGCCGCCTTCCGCGCCGCCGATCTGGGGCTGGACGTGGTGATGGTCGAACGCTACCCGGTGATCGGCGGCGTGTGCCTGAACGTTGGCTGCATCCCGTCCAAGGCGTTGCTGCATGCCGGCGAGGTGCTGCACGAGGCCGAGCGCTTTGCCGCGCTGGGTATCAAGTTCGGCGAGCCGGAGATCGATCTCGACGGCCTGCGCGGCTACAAGGGCAACGCGGTCAAGAAGCTGACCGGCGGCCTGAAGCAGCTGTGCAAGCAGCGCAAGGTGCGCGTGGTGCAGGGTGTGGGCGAATTCGTCGGCGCCAACAGCATCGCGGTGGAGGGTGACGAGGGCCGCGAGGTGATCGGTTTCGAGCACGCGATCATTGCGGTCGGCTCGCAGGCGATCAAGCTGCCGGGCTTCCCCTGGGACGACGAGCGGGTCATGGATTCCACCGACGCCCTGGACCTGGCCGAGATCCCCAAGCGCATGCTGGTGGTCGGCGGCGGCATCATCGGTCTGGAAATGGCCTGTGTGTACGAGGCGCTGGGCTCCAGGGTCACGGTGGTGGAGCTGTCCGACACCCTGATGCCGGGCGCGGACCGCGACATCGTGCGCCCGTTCGAGAAGCGCGCGAAGAAGCGTTTCGAGAACATCTTCCTCAAGAGCAAGGTGACCGAGGCCAAGGCCACCAAGGCCGGCATCGTCTGCCAGTTCGAGGGCGAGGCCAAGGGCCTGCCGGAAGAGGACACCTTCGACCGGGTGCTGGTCGCCGTGGGTCGCAGCCCGAACGGGGCCAAGATCAAGGCCGAGGCGGCCGGCGTGCAGGTGACCGATCGCGGTTTCATCGAGGTCGACAGCCAGCAGCGCACCAACGTCGAGCATATCTTCGCCATCGGCGACGTGGTCGGCCAGCCGATGCTGGCGCACAAGGCCACCCACGAGGGCAAGGTCGCGGCCGAGGTGATCGCCGGGCACAAGGTGCACTTCGATGCCCGCGCGATCCCGTCCGTTGCCTATACCCACCCCGAGGTCGCCTGGATGGGCGTGACCGAGGAGCAGGCCAAGGCCGACGGCATCGAATACACCAAGGGCGTGTTCCCCTGGGCTGCCTCCGGCCGCGCGATCGCGCTGGGCGCGGAGGACGGCCTGACCAAACTGCTGTTCGACGCGGATGGCCGCGTGATCGGAGCCGGCATCGTGGGCCCGTCCGCCGGCGACCTGATCGGCGAAGCGATGCTGGCGCTGGAGATGGGCGCCGAGGCCGAGGACATCGGCCTGACCGTGCACCCGCACCCGACGCTCAGCGAGACCGTGGCCTTTGCCGCCGAGGTCGCGCACGGCTCGATCACCGACATCCTGCCGCCGAAGAAGCGCTAGCCGGCCATGGCCGGCCTGCGCCAGTGGCTGCGTCGTGCGCTCCCGGGCCTCCTGGTACTGGGGGCCGGCATGGCCACGGCGGGCGCCGGGCCCTACAGCGAGCCGCTGGAGCACAGTGACTGGCAGTTGACCGAGGGCGATGCGAGCTGCCGCATGGAACAGACGGTCCGTCATGGCGGCGTCCTGCGCTTCGAGGCCCGGCCGGGCCTGATGACCGCGGCGTTCTGGGAGGCCCCCTATCCGATGCCGCCGGGTAGTGCACCGCGTCTGCGAACCGGTGCCCCGGAGTGGCTGCGTCCTGCGACCGAGGCCCCGCTGGACCTGCAACTGCAGGCGCGTGACGATCGCCTGTTCCGTGTGCCCCCGGCCTTCGCCCAGCCGCTGAAGGCGCGTCTGCTGGCGGGGCACGACGTGCGCATCGACTTCCCGGACGGGGATGATGCCGTGCATTTCCGGGGCATCCGCTTCGCCCGGCGGGCCCACGACTTCCGCGCCTGCTACGGCGAGCACGCTGCGCCCGCGGCGACGCCGGAGGCGGGCGCGCTGGACCGCTGGAGCGTCTATTTCGAAACGGGCCGCCACCGCCTCGATGCCGAGGCACAGGAGGTCCTGAAACGGGCGGCGCGTGCGCTGGTGGGCGCCGATGCCCCCCGCATACGGGTGGTGGGCTGGACGGACGCCGCCGGCCCGCTGGAGATCAACCGCCCCTTGAGCCGCAACCGTGCCGAGGCGGTGCGCGATGCCCTGGTGGACGAGGGGGTGCCGGTCACAGGGATCGAGATCCAGGCCCCGGGCGTCGATCCGGCCGCGGAGGGTGCCCGTCAGGCCTCGCGCCGCAGCGATATCTGGTGGCTGGATACTGGCGGGCCGAGTGTGGATGGCCCAGCGGCCGCGCCGCGGCCCTCCGGCTCTTCGGAGGGCGCTGACGGGCGCGGTTTGGGCCCCGAAGAGGATCCGTCCGCACCGTCCGCGACCCCGGCGTGGTAGTGACGCCGGTTACGAAAACGACTATATCTTCACGTTAAGACAAGGATTGGCATTCTTATGAGTTCCTCCATCAAGCGCGTCGTCCTCGCCTACTCCGGCGGGCTGGATACCTCGGTCATCCTCAAGTGGCTGGAGGAGCAGTATGGCTGCGAGGTCATTACCTTCACCGCCGATCTCGGTCAGGGCGAGGAGGTCGAGCCGGCCCGGGCCAAGGCCGAGGCCCTTGGCGTGAAGCAGATCTACATCGAGGATCTGCGCGAGATCTTCGTGCGCGACTACGTGTTCCCGATGTTCCGCGCCAACACGATCTACGAGGGCGAGTACCTGCTGGGTACCTCCATCGCGCGCCCGCTGATCGCGCGGCGCCTGGTGGAGATCGCCGAGGAGAACGGGGCCGACGCCATCGCCCACGGTGCCACCGGCAAGGGCAACGACCAGGTGCGCTTCGAATTGGGCGCCTATGCGCTGAAGCCGGGCATCCAGGTGATCGCCCCCTGGCGGGAGTGGGACCTGAACTCGCGCGAGCGCCTGATGGCCTACGCCGAGCAGCACAACATCCCGGTGGACTATGCCAAGAAGGGCACCAAGTCGCCGTATTCCATGGATGCGAATCTGCTGCACATCTCCTACGAGGGCGGCCCGCTGGAAGACCCGTGGACCGAGGCCGAGGAAGACATGTGGCGCTGGTCGGTCTCACCGGAGGCGGCCCCGGATGCATCCGAGACGCTGACCATCGGCTTCGAGAAGGGCGACCCGGTCTCGATCAACGGCGAGCGCCTGAGTGCCGCGGCGCTGCTGTCGAAGCTCAACGAACGTGGCGGGGCCCACGGCGTGGGCCGGCTGGATATCGTCGAGAACCGCTACGTCGGCATGAAGTCGCGCGGCTGCTACGAGACCCCGGGCGGCACCATCCTGCTCAAGGCGCGTCGGGCGCTGGAGTCCATCACCCTGGATCGCGAGGCCGCGCACCTGAAGGACGAGCTGATGCCGCGCTACGCCAGTCTGATCTACAACGGCTACTGGTGGAGCCCGGAGCGGCGCATGCTGCAGGCCGCGATCGACGACACCCAGGGCGAGGTCAACGGCGAGGTGCGCCTGCGCCTGTACAAGGGCAACATGATCGTCGCCGGCCGCCGCTCCGAGGACACCCTGTTCGACGACGCCATCGCCACCTTCGAGGACGATGCCGGCGCCTACGACCAGAAGGACGCCGAGGGCTTCATTCGCCTGAACGCACTGCGCCTGCGCATCGCCGCCAGCCGCAACCGGAAGCCCACATGAGATGACGGACCACGACCACCAGCCTCCGCGGTCCCGATGTACCCTGGCAGGGCGCACCGGCGTGGCGTGGGGGCTGGGAGGGGCGGGCCTGCTGCTTCTTGTGCTGCTCGGGTGGTGGATGCCCGGTGCGCTGCCGGCCGCGGGAGCGGGCGACGCCGACGCCCCCGCCGAACAGCGGCTGGTGCTGGGGATCCTCGCGCACCGCGGGGACGAGGTCGCGCGCAGCCGCTGGACCCCGTTCGCCGAGTACCTGTCGGAGCAGGTGGACGGCGCGTCCTTCGAACTTGAACCCGTGGACAACGATGGGCTGCAGGCGGCGGTAGCGGAAGGTCGCTTTGACCTGGTTCTGACCAACAGCGGCTCCTACGTGATGCTGGAGCAGCAGCACGGCATCTCCCGCATCGCCACCATGCAGCCGCGCCAGGTCGGCCGTGACGAGGATCGTTTCGGCGCGGTGGTGATCACGCGGGCCGATCGTGAGGACCTGGTAGAGCTGGACGACCTGCGGGGGCAGCGACTGTCGGCCGTGCACCCCGATGCCTTCGGGGGCTGGTGGATGACCTGGCGCGAGCTGCAGGCGGCCGGTCTGGATGTCGAAAGCGACCTGGCGGCGCTGGTGTTCACCGGCTTCCCGGTCGGTCGCGGGCTCGACTGGGTGCTGCAGGGCGAGGTCGATGCCGCGACCTTTCGCACCGGCATCCTGGAAGATCTCGCAGCCCGCGGGGATCCGCGGGTGGACCAGGTCCGTGTGGTCGGCGAACGCGCCTTTCCCTCGTTTACCTACCGCGCCAGCACGCGGCTGTATCCCGAGTGGCCGCTGGCCATGCGCGGTGACCTGGACGCCGGGCTCGCCCACGCGATCCTGCTGGCGAGCCTCTCGCTGGACGAGGGGCACCCGGCCAGTCGGGCGGCCGGTATCGGGGGCTGGGCCGCGCCGCGTTCCTACGAGGACGTGCACGGCCTGATGTACGAACTGGGGGTGGGTCTGTACGCCCCGCAGCCGTTTGATGTCCTGGCCTGGCTGCGCGGCCATCTCCTGTGGCTGGTGTCGGTGCTGGCGGCGGTTGCGCTGCTGGCACTGCTGTATGTGTCCCGGGTCCATGCCCGGGTGCGGCGCTCCGGGCACAACCTGGAACGCAGCATGGACGCGATCCCCGATGCGGTGATCACCCTCGATGCGCATGGTGGCATCTCCTACGTGAACCCGGCGGCCCGGGATCTGGCCGGACTGACCCGCGATCAGGTCCTGGGCTGCTCGCTGGACCAGCTCCTCGACCTGCGCGAGCTCGGGACGGGCCGCCCGCTGTTACCGGACAATGCCCGGGGCGAACGGCTCGACCAGGCCCTGGGAGAACGCTCGGATGCGCGCCTGGTCCGGCGCGACGGGCATGAACTGATCGTGCGCATCGCCCGCACGGCCCTGGATCCGGTCGCCGGCACTTCGGTCCGTACCTTGCTGGTGCTGACGGACGTGTCCGAGGAGCGCCGGCTGGTCGACCGCCTGGTGCACGAGGCCAGCCACGATGGCCTGACCGGCCTGCTGAACCGGCGCGCCTTCGAGCGCGAACTGGAGATCGCGATGCACGCGGCCCGCGAGAATCGCGCGGTGGCCAGCCTGTTGCTGGTGGACCTCGACTACTTCAAGGAGGTCAACGACCGTCATGGACACCGCGTGGGCGACTACCTGCTGCGTCAGGTGGCCCATGTCCTGCGCCAGTTGACCCGCGGCCATGATGCCGTGGCGCGGATCGGGGGCGACGAATTTGCGATCATTGCCCGTGACACCAACGCCGAGTATGGGCGTATTCTTGGTCAGCGCATCTGCTCGGCCCTCGGTGACCGGCCGTTGCAGGTGGAAGCACGTGACGTCACCATTGGCGCATCGGTGGGCGTGGTCGAGCTGGGGCCCGATATCCCCGGGGTGGACGAGGCGTTCGTCGCCGCCGACCGGGCCTGCTACCACGCCAAGGATCAGGGTCGCGGCCAGGTCGGGCTCGCGCGCAAGGCGGATATCCATCCGATTGCCGGATCCTGAGGGCGATCCGGTACCGGCCTGCGCGGAACGGCTTCGTGCCGGCGCGGTCCCTGCGACACCGGTGCGGCGCCGGTTCGAAAGAAAGGAATTACATGTCCATTGTCTCCCGCTTGCGACCGGGCCTGCTGGCCCTGATGTTTCTTGGCCTGACCGGCTGCGCCACGGTGCCCAGCGAGGACCGTCACCCGGATGATCCCTGGGAGTCCTACAACCGCGCCGTGTTCGAGTTCAACCAGGACTTCGACGAGTCCCTGCTGCGGCCCGCGGCGGTGCAGTACCGGCGTCTGCCGCAGCCGGTGCAGACCGGGGTTGGCAACTTCTTTTCCAATCTCAACGACTTCACGGTCCTGTTCAACAACCTGTTGCAGGGCAACCTGGAGAATGCCGCGTCGGACACCGGGCGCATCATGTTCAACACGACCTTCGGGCTGTTCGGACTAATCGACGTGGCGTCGCCGATGGGGCTGGACAAGAACAACGAGGACTTCGGCCAGACTCTGGGCGCCTGGGGCGTGGCCCGTGGCCCCTACCTGCAACTGCCCTTCCTCGGACCGAGCACGGCGCGGGATGCCCCGGCGCGGCTGGTGGATGGCTACACCAGCCCGCTCTATCACACTAACCTGCGCGACGATCACACGGGGTGGTGGATCGGCCTGATCGCGCTGGACGTGGTCGACATGCGCGCCGGTCTGATCTCCACCGAGCGCATGCTGGCGCAGTTGTCCGATGACCCCTATATCGCGATGCGCCAGGGCTACCTGCAGCGCCGCGACTTCCTGGTGCGGGGCGGCATGGGGGACGAAGAGGCCGGTGCCATGCTGGACGAGCTGGAAGAACTCGAGGCGCTGGAGGCCATGGAGGCCGAGGAGCAGGGGCGTTGAACGGTCTGACTCCGATGCTGAACATCCTGCGCCTGCACAGCGGGCCGCAGGACCTGCCGGCGGACAACGGCACCCTGATCTTCTGGGTCGGCATCGCGCTGATCGCCGGGATGGTGATCGGCATCCCGCTGTACGGCTTCGGCCAGGCGCTGGCGCTGAACGTGATGGACCTGGTGGTCCTGTACGCCTTTGTCGTCATCGTGCTCAGTCTGCGCGGGGTGCCGGACCGCTGGCGCCAGACCTTCACCGCCATGGCAGGCACGGGCGCGGTGCTGGGGCTGTTGATGGCGCTGCTGATGCTGCTGGCAGGCGGCCCCGATCCGGCGCGCGAACCCGAGGACGTGGCCACCGGCGTCGTGCTCGGGATGCTGGTGCTCTTCGCCTGGCTGCTGCTGGTGTTCGGCCACATCCTGCAGCAGGCGCTCGGGCTGGGCATGCGACTGGTGGGTATGCTCATTGCGCTGGGCTACATCGTGATCTCCAGTGTGCTCACCCAGACCGCGATCGGGCTGTTCCAGTGAGCGCCGGGCACCTGCACATCCTGGGCATCGGCGGGACCTTCATGGGCGGGCTGGCCCAGCTCGCCCGGGCCCGTGGCTACACCGTCACCGGCTCCGACCAGAAGCTGTATCCGCCCATGAGTGACCAGCTGGCGCAGGCGGGGATCACCTGGCACGAGGGCCATGATCCGGACACGCTGCCCGACCGCGGCCCGGTGGTGGTCGGCAATGTGATGCGGCGGGGCATGCCCGTGGTCGAGGCGCTGCTGGAGCGCGGGATGGACTACACCTCGGGGCCGCAGTGGCTGGCCGAACACCTGCTGCGCGACCGCTGGGTGCTGGCGGTGGCCGGTACCCACGGCAAGACCACCACCGCCAGCCTGCTGGCCTGGATTCTGGAATACGCCGGCATGGCCCCGGGTTTTCTGATCGGCGGGGTGCCGGGCAATTTCGGGGTCAGCGCGCGCCTGGGGGATGCGCCGTTCTTCGTGATCGAGGCGGACGAGTACGACAGCGCCTTCTTCGACAAGCGCGCCAAGTTTGTCCACTACCGCCCGCGGACCCTGGTGCTGAACAATCTCGAGTTCGATCACGCCGACATCTATCCGGATCTGGCCGCGATCGAGCGGCAGTTCCATCATCTGGTGCGCACCGTGCCGGGCCAGGGGCGCATCCTGCTGCCGGCCGGCGATGCCGCGCTGGAACGGGTGCTGGAGATGGGCTGCTGGACCCCGGTGGAGTACCTGAGCACCCATCCCGATTCGGGGGTGTCCGCCGCGCTGGCCGCGCGCCCGCTGAAGGCCGATGCCTCGGAGTTCGAGGTGCTGGCGGATGGCGCTGTGATCGGGCGGGTCGCCTGGTCCATGAGCGGCCGGCACAACCTGGCCAATGCCCTGGCCGCCCTGGGCGCGGCGCGCCATGCCGGTGTGCCCCTGGCCGCAGGGATTGAAGCGCTTCCGGAGTTTCGGGGGGTGCGGCGGCGCCAGGAAGTCCGCGCCGAGATCGACGGCATCCGGGTGATCGACGACTTCGCCCATCACCCCACCGCGATCCGCCTGACCCTCGAGGGGCTGCGCGGACAGGTGGCCCCGGGCGGGCGCCTGGTGGCGATCCTCGAGCCGCGCTCCAATACCATGCGCATGGGGGTGCACGCGGAGGCCCTGGGCACCGCGCTGGAAAAGGCGGATGCGGTGCACCTGTACCATGCCCCGGAGATCGACTGGTCCACCGAGGGGCTGCAGCGGCAACTCGGCGAGCGGCTGTCCGTGGCGCGCGATATCGAGTCCCTGCTGCAGGGGATTCTTGCCACGGCGCGCGCCGGCGATACGCTGGTCATCATGAGCAACGGAGGCTTCGACGGGCTGCACCTGCGCCTGATCGAAGCCCTGCAGGGAACGCCCGCATGAGTGAACGCCCGCGCAGCATCTCTCTGGCCCTGACCGGTGCCTCCGGGGCCCCGTACGGCCTGCGCCTGCTGCAGTGTCTGGTGGAGTCCGGGGTTCAGGTGCATCTGATGCTGTCGAAGCCGGCCCAAGTCGTCCTCGGTCTGGAGACGGACCTGGACGTGCCGGGCCGTCCGGTGGAGATCGCGCGCTACTTCACCGAACTCTACGGCGCGGCCCCGGACCAGATCCACTGCTACGGGGCCGAGCAGTGGACCGCACCGGTGGCCAGCGGCTCCGCCGTCCCGGAGGCGATGGTGGTCTGCCCCTGTACCACGGCGACCGTATCGGCGATCGCGACCGGGGCCTCGCGCGGCCTGATCGAGCGCGCCGCCGACGTGGTCCTCAAGGAGCGGCGCCGGCTGCTGCTGGTGGTGCGCGAGACCCCGTTCTCCGAGATTCATCTGGAAAACATGCTGCGTCTGGCCCGCATGGGCGCGGTGGTGATGCCGGCCAACCCGGCCTTCTATCACCGGCCCCAGTCCATCGACGACCTGATCGACTTCATGGTGGCCCGCGTGCTGGATCATCTTGCTGTCGAACATGCCCTGGTGCCGCGCTGGGGTGCGGCAACCCCGCCGGGAGAGGATGCATGACCACGCTGCCGCTGTTTCCGCTGAACACGGTGCTGTTCCCCGAGGGGTTGCTGCCGCTGCGCATCTTCGAGACCCGCTATCTCGACATGGTGCGCCGCTGCCTGCGCGACGATGGCCGCTTCGTGATCGTGGCGACGGAGCCCACCCCGGAATCCGGGGCGCTTCCGGCCGAGACCGATCCCTCCGCGGGTTTCTACGGCGTGGGGACCGAGGCGGCCATCGTGGACTGGGATCAGCGGCCGGATGGCCTGCTGGGCATCCTGGTGAAGGGCGAGGGTCGCCGCGTGATCCACAACCCCCGCCGCGCCGAGGACGGCCTGTGGCTGGGCGAGGTGGAGTCGCTGCCGGAATACCCCGAGGTGAGCCTCCCGGTCGATTATGCCTCGCTGGCGGACCTGCTGGAGCGCCTGCTGGACCAGCTGGGGACACCCTGGTCCCACCTGGAACGGCGCTTTGACGACTCGACCTGGGTGGCCGCCCGCCTGACCGAGCTGCTGCCGATCGATCTCGAGATCAAGCAGCAGTTGCTGGAGGCCGACGACCCCATCGAACGCCTGGAGCGGCTGCGAGCGGCCATGCTCGCAGCATCGAAATCCTGAAAGCCGGCGGCGAGGCTGGTAAGGTTCCGGTACATTTTTAACCGGAGCCCGCCATCATGGCCGTTCAGGAACTCACGCAGGACAACTTCGAATCCACCATCACCGGGAACGACATCGTCATCCTGGACTTCTGGGCCCCGTGGTGCGGCCCGTGCCAGCAGTTCGCCCCGACCTTCGAAGAGGCCTCCGGCAAGCATTCCGATGTGGTCTTCGCCAAGGTGAACACCGACGAGGAGCAGGGCATCGCCGGCGCCTTCCAGATCCGTTCCATCCCTACCCTGATGATCTTCCGCGAGCAGATCATCGTGTTCTCGCAGCCGGGCGTGCTCTCCGCCGGCCAGCTGGACGAGGTTCTGGGCAAGGTCCGCGAGCTGGACATGGAACAGGTGCGCGCCGACGTCGAGCGCCAGCAGCAGGAACAGCAGCAGGCCGGCGGCGCGTAAACCGCCCCGGACGACTGCCGTCTGCGGGCCCTGGCCCGCAGGACCGAACCCGGCCGGGTGCCCGCCCCGCCGGGTTTTTTCGTGTGGGGCGTGTGCCGGCGCCGTAGAATGGGCGCTGACCGCCCCGACCCCGCCTCCAGGCGCGAAAGGATGCCTTCACCATGCCCTCCTCTCCCCAGGATGCCGGCCCGTCATGCTGAGCGTGATGACCCAGATGGGGGCGCTGATCGTCGCCGGCGTGGTATGGCGCGCACTGCAGCCCGGCGGCCTGGACGCCGACCACACCCGCCGGGTCCTGACCACCCTGGTTTACTACTTGCTGCTGCCGGCGCTCGTCCTGCAGGTGCTGTGGGTCGCGCCGCTGGGCCTCGACTCCCTGCGGATCGCGCTGGTGGCGGGCCTTACGGTCCTGGCGATGGTCGGGGTCACGTTGCTGGCCTGCCGCGTGTGCATGGCCGAACGGGCTGCCATTGGCGCGATGCTGCTGGCGGCAGCCTGGCCCAACGCGACCTATCTGGGCCTGCCGGTACTCGACAGCCTGTTTGGCGACCCTGGGCGCGCGGTGGCAATCCAGTACGACCTGTTCGCCTGTCTGCCGCTGGTACTGACCCTGGGGGTGCTGCTGGCGCGGCGCTACGGGGATCCCGAGGCCGTGCGCCTGTACGGGGGCGGCAGCCCGCTCCGGGCCCTGGCGGCGGTGCCGTCCATCTGGGCGGCGGTGGTCGGCGTGGTGCTGAATCTTGCCGGTGTCCCGCTGGTCGACTGGCTGGATGTCTTTCTCGGGTTTCTGGCCGACAGTGTGGCGCCCTTGATGCTGTTCTCGCTGGGGCTGGCGCTGGTGTTCAACCGCTTTCGCGGGCACGATGCCCGGCCGCTGGCGGTGGTGGCCGTGGTCCAGCTGGTCCTGGCTCCCGTTTTTGCCCTCGGGCTGGTGTTGTGGACGGGGCTCGAGGGGGTGCCCGGTGTCGGGTCGGTACTGGAGGCGGCGATGCCGGCGATGGTGCTGGGGCTGGTGTTCTGTGATCGGTTCCGGCTGGATACCGGGCTCTATGCGGCGGCGGTGACGCTGACGACGGCGCTGTCGCTGATCACCCTGCCGCTGTGGTTTGCCCTCGCCACCCATCTCATCGCCTGACCTTTGGGGCTTCCCCCGCCGTCTGGCTGTGGCTGGTCCTGGTTCGGCATCCGGTGTTTACGGTGGCTCCGGTCCACATACTGCCAGGCGCTGACTCGCCAGCGCGCCCCGAGTGACTTCTTTGCTCGTGCAAAGAAGTCACCAAGAAACACGCCCGACTGCCGCGACCCCGGCCCGCTGCGCGGGCCGGGGTTTCCCTCGCTCCGAGGGTTTTCGCGGGCGGCGCTGAACTCGCTGCGCCTTCGGCTCCGCTCAGACATCCAGCGCCTTTTCCCCACGAAAACCCTCTCCACTCGGCGCGACGACAACGGGGGTTCAAGGTCAAGACAACAGCGATCCACAGGTTCGTGGTAATAGATGAAGGCTGGGTCTTCCGGCATCTGGGCACGCTCGGCCTTTGGCCGTTGCGTGCCGCGCCCGCGAGCGGGCGCCGGGGGCTTTCGGGCGGCGTTGTATATGGTGAGGCGCAAACGCGGGAATACGTTCGGTTTTGACCTTCCCCTCCCGTATGGAGCCCCTTGCGGAAGGGTGCTCGGGCCGGGAGAAGGCGCTGGATGTCTGAGCGCAGCCGAAGGCGTAGCGAGTTCAGCGCCGCCGGCCCGAGGGCCCTGGAGCAAGGTTCCCGGGCGGAATCCGGGTGCCCTTCTTTGGGCACTTTTGAACCGCCCCGGGTTTCCCGGAGACCCGTTGGTTTGGGTCACGCTGCACGAACGGACCCCTGAACTTGTTGATGGTACTGCGCTTCGATGATTGCCGGCGGTCGATACCCGTTGGATTCCAACAGGCGTCGCCGGTTGAACCAGTCGACCCACTGGAGCGTAGCCCACTCGACGTCGCGTCGATCGTTAAGACGTCCCCAGTAGGCCCGGACCTCGGTCTTGTACAGCCCGTTGATGGTCTCCGCCAGGGCGTTGTCGTAGGAGTCACCGACCCGGCCCACCGAGGGCTGGAGCCCGGCTTCTCCGAGGCGGTCGGTGTAACGCACCGATACGTATTGCACGCCGCGATCGCTGTGATGGATGGGACGCGGCGTGCCCCGTCCCATCCGGGCCTGCAGCGCCTGTTCCAGAGCCTCCAGGGTCAGGTCGGTACGCAGGCTCCGACTGACGCGCCAGCCCACGATGCGGCGGGCGAACGCATCGGTGATGAAGGCCGTGTAGACGAAGCCCTCTCGCGCCGTGGGCATGTAGGTGATATCCGCCACCCACAGGGCGTTCGGACGCTTGACCCGGAAGCACCGTCCGACATGATCCGGCGGGAGCGCGATCCCGAGCGCCGGACGGGTGGTGCGCGGGGCCTTGCCCCGCGTCACCCCGCGCAGACCCAGGGCGCGCATCCGCCGCGCCACGCTGCAACGCGCGACGTCGCAGCCCTCCAGCCGGAGGGCATGCCAGACCTTGCGCACACCGTAGACCCTGAAGTTGTCTTCCCAGACGTCGTGGATCTTCGCGTCCAGCGCCGCGTCCTGCCGGACGCGGGCGGGAAGCCGCCCGGGATCCCGTTCCCGGGCCTTGTGCTCGTAGTAGGTCGACGGGGCGATCGGCAACTCGCGGCAGATCGGCTCGACCCCGTAGACCGCACGCTGGGCGTCGATGAACGCCCGCATCACTTCTCGTGGCGGTCGAGCTCCGCCTGGGCGAAAAACGCCGAGGCCTTGCGCAGGATCTCGTTGCTGCGCTTGAGCTCGCGGTTCTCCCGCTCCAGCGCCTTCAGGCGTGCCCGTTCGTTATCCGACAACGCCGAGGCATCGTCCCGCTCGCGCTCCGCGCGGCGGACCCACAGCCGCAGCGTCTCGCCCGTGCAGCCAATCTTCGGTGCAATCGACTGGATCGCCGCATGCTGCGACGAATACTCCTCCTGGTGTTCCCACACCAGCCGCACCGCCCGTTCCCGGACCTCCGGGCTATACCGTGTCGTCTCACTCATCGCTCTATCCTCCCAAGGATCAGAGCCTCCGGAAAAGTCGGTACGGTTCACTTTCTTGGGCAAGCAAGAAAGTGCCTCGGGGCGCGCTGGCGAGTCAGCGCCAGGCAGTATGTGGACCGGAGGCACGTAAACACTGGATGCCGAACCGGGACCAGCCACAGCAGGGAGGGCGGCCCGACGAAGCCCCATAAACACCAGATAACGGGCCAGGAAGTGTTTAGAAGTGCGTGGCGAAGCCCGCGCGTTAGCGCAGGAGCATCAGGATGCCGGCGAGGATCAGGACGCCGGCGAAGCCGCGGCGGAGGATGGCGACGGGCAGGTGATGCGTGAGCCAGACACCTGCACGTACGCTGATGGCCGTGCCGATCACCACGCCGAGGATGGCCGGCAGATAGAGATAGCCCAGCGCCCACTCCGGCGCCTGGTAGGTTGGATCGGTCCACTGCGGCAGGGCGAACACCAGGCTCGCGCCGATGGAGATCGGCACGCCGAGGGCTGCGGCGGAGCCGATCGCCCGGCGCAGTTCCAGCCCCTGGCTGACCAGGAACGGCGTGGTCAGCGTGCCGCCGCCGATGCCGATCAGCGCGGAGACGGCCCCGATCACGGTGCCGCCTCCCAGCCAGACGCTGCGCCTCGGCACGGGCGCCTTCGGCGGCTGAACGTTGAGCAGCATCCAGATCCCGATCGCGACCTCGAAGGCACCGAAGATGCGCCCCAGGTGGTCGGAGTCGATGCGCGTGGCCAGCCAGGCCCCGAGCAGGGCCCCGACGATGATGCCGGGCAGCAGCCGGCGTACGGCCGCGCCGTCCACGCCGCCCCGGCGATGGTGGGCGCGGGCCGACAGGATCGCGGTCGGGATGATGGCGCCCAGCGAGGAGCCGACCGCGAGCTGTACCAGGCTGGCCGAGTCGAAGGCCAGCAGGCTGAAGATCGCGACGAACACCGGCACCAGGATCAGCCCGCCGCCGATGCCGAACATCCCGGCCGGGATGCCGGCGACCAGCCCCAGAAGCACAAATAGCAGCCCCAGCGCCAACGGTGACTGGATCAGCGTATCGATCATTCGTGCGTAGCGCCGGGTGGTGGGTAAGGGAACAGTGGGCCGGCAAACCGCTGGGGCGCTGGCCCACTGTTCAGGGGGGAGAAAGCGCGCTCAGAGCGTTTTGAAGCACTTGCGGGCGGCCTCGATGGTGGCGTCGAGGTCCGCGTCCGAGTGGGCGTTGGACATGAAGCCGGCCTCGAAGGCACTGGGGGCCAGGTAGATGCCCTCGCCCAGCATCGCGTGGAAGAAGCGGCCGAAGGCGGCGGTGTCGCAGGCGGTGGCCCCGGCGAAGTCGGTGACCTTCTGGTCCGAGAAGAACAGGCCGAACATGCCCGGCACCTGGTTGGTGGTCAGGGCGACCCCGGCCTCGCGCGCGGCGTCCTCGAAGCCCGCGACGACCTTCTTCGTGCGCTGCTCCAGTTCGTCGTGGAAGCCCGGACGGGACAGGATCTCCAGGGTCTTGAGCCCGGCGGTCATCGCGATCGGGTTTCCGGACAGGGTGCCGGCCTGGTAGACCGGACCCAGCGGCGAGAGGTGTTCCATGATCGCGCGCTTGCCACCGAAGGCCCCCACCGGCATGCCGCCGCCGATGATCTTGCCCAGCGTGGTCAGGTCCGGGGTGACGCCGAGATAGCCCTGGGCGCAGTTCTTCGAGACGCGGAAGCCGGTCATCACCTCGTCGAAGATCAGCACCGCGCCGTGCTGGTCGCAGACCTCGCGCAACGTCTCGAGAAAGCCCGGTTCCGGCGGGATGCAGTTCATGTTGCCCGCAATCGGCTCGACGATGATGCAGGCGACCTCGTCGCCCTTCTCGGCAAAGAAGGCACGCACGCCGTCGGCGTCGTTATAGGTGAGGGTGCTGGTCAGCGCGGCCAGCTCCTTCGGCACGCCGGGGGAGCTCGGCTGGCCGAGGGTCAGGGCGCCGGAGCCGGCCTTCACCAGCAGCGAGTCGCCATGGCCGTGGTAGTTGCCCTCGAACTTCACGATGCGGTCGCGCCCGGTGTAGCCGCGCGCCAGCCGGATCGCGCTCATCGTGGCCTCGGAGCCCGAGTTGGTCATGCGTACCAGGTCCATCGACGGCACCAGCTCGCAGACCTTCGCGGCCATGTCGTTCTCCAGCCGGGTCGGGCAGCCGAAGGACAGGCCGTTGTTGCAGGCCTCGCGCACCGCCTCGATCACCTCGGGGTGGGCGTGGCCGGCGACCATCGGGCCCCAGGAGCCGATGTAGTCGATGTAGCGCTGGCCGTCGGCGTCCCACATGTAGGCGCCGTTGGCGCGGTCCATGAAGATCGGGGTGCCGCCCACGCCCTTGAACGCGCGGACCGGGGAGTTCACGCCCCCGGGGATGTGCTGCTTGGCGGCCTCGAACAGACGCTCGGTTTCCTGCATGACGGTGTCCCTGTAGTTCAATGGAATCGGTAGGCCCGGCAACCATAGCGGCGGCCGCCGGGCGGTGCAAAGTGGTCAGTCGAACAGTGTGCTGATGCGCCGGGCGGCGGCCTCTGGATCGGGCGCGGCGCTGATGCCCTGGATCACGGCGACCAGGTCTGCCCCAGCCGCGACCACTTCCGCCGCGTTGTCCGGGGTGATGCCGCCGATGCCGCAGATCGGCAGGTCCAGGGCCGCGCGCGCCTGGCGGATCAGCTCCGGCCCGGCGAAGGCGGCCTCTGGCTTGGTCGGGGAGGCGAACATGGTGCCGAAGGCGACATAGCTCGCACCGGCCCGGGCGGCAGCTTCGGCGGGTGCCAGTTCGTTGTAGCAGGAGACCCCGACGACTGCGTCCGGCCCCAGGAGCGTGCGGGCCGCGCTCGGGTCCGGATCGTCGCGGCCCAGGTGCACGCCGTCGGCCTGGATGCGCGCGGCCAGCTCGGTGTCGTCGTTGATGATGCAGCGCGCGCCGTGCGTGTGGGTGAGGGCGACCAGCTCGCGGGCGATCGCCTCGCGCGCTTTGCCCGCGAGCTCCTTGTCACGGAACTGGATCAGGCGCGCACCGCCGCGCAGCGCGGCCTCGGCATGGGCGAGGTGGGTGGCGCGCGGGTCCGCGCCCTCCGGTACCGCGGGGGTGATGAAGTAAAGCCCGCGCAGGGGCGCTCGGCTGTCAGTCGTCATGCGGGCACAAGCGGTTGGGGATGTGCTGGCCGTGACCGGGGGCGTAGCCACGGGCGATGGCATCGTTCATGAAGGCCTGGGCCTCGATTACGGCTGGCTCGATATCGCGGCCACGGGCGAGGAAGGCGGCGATCGCCGCGGCCAGGGTGCAGCCGGAGCCGTGGAAGCCGGCCGGGTGGCGTGGCAGCTCGAACGGGCGCACGTGGTCGTCCTCGCGGTAGAGGCGATTGATGATCGGGTCCTGTTCGGTGCCCTCGTGCCCGCCGGTGACCAGCACGTTGCGCGCGCCCAGCTGGCGCAGCTGGTGGCCCCACTGCGCGGGGTCCTCGCTGCGGGCCAGGCGCGCGGCCTCGGGTCCGTTCGGGGTGATCAGCGTGGCGCGCGGCAGCAGGGCCTCGCGCGTGGCGTCGACGACCGCCTCGGTGGCCAGCGCCCCGCCGCCGCCGGCGACCATCACCGGGTCCAGTACCACCGGGATGTGCGGGTGTGCGCCCAGCAGTGCGGAGACGACGGTGACATTCTCCACCGAGCCGAGCATGCCGATCTTGATCGCCGCCACCTCGAGATCGGCTAGGGTGACCTCGATCTGGGCGCGCAGCTGCTCCGGTGGCAGCACGGTGAAATCCACCACGTTGCGGGTGTCCTGCACGGTAATCGCGGTCACGGCCGTGGCCCCGTGTACGCCGAGGCGGGTGAAGGTGGTCAGGTCGGCCTGCAGACCCGCGCCGCCACCGGGGTCGGAGCCGGCAATGGTCAGCGCGATCGGGGGATGATTCATGAATGGGGGCTCCCGTGCTAAGGTTGCGCGCGCCCCGGCACCCCCGGGGCGTTCCTGTTCCGAATCCCGGGAGTGTACGCAGCATGAGCCACGAGTTCGAAGTCGAGTCCATCCGTCCCCTGGTCGCCGCCGCGAAGGCCGGCGGTACGCTGAATGCGGAGGTCGACCAGGCCCTGGCCGCGCTGGAGCAGGAGATCAACCGGATCGCCGCCGAGCTGCAGGTGGAGCACGTGGGTCCCGGGGTGGGCATGGCGGACATGAATGCCCAGCATGTCTATCGCCTGGTGATCCGCCAGCACGAGATCGACGTGACGCGGCATGAGTGGAGCCTGTGGGTCTGCGATGCGCTCGACAACTGCGACTTCCGCGCGACCTGGCCGGTCACCGGCGCCGGGCGTCTGCGCCGCAAGCAGGTGACGGCCGTGGTGCCGGAGCTGGTGACCGGCTACCGCGATGCGGTCGTGGCCGCCGGCAAGGGGGATACCCCGGCTGGCCAGCGCCTGGCGCAGATCGCGGCGGTCTTTGAGTAACGCGGATCGCTCTACGCGCCAGGCGGCGTCAGCACTATAAAGGTCAAGGGCGGTTGCACCACGAAGCGCACGAAGACACGAAGAAAGGGCGCAGGGCGTTTGTACCACAGAGTGCACCGAGGCCACGACGAAGATTGAGCGTTTTTGCTGGGGGCTGGCGGCTGGTGGTTTCTGGGGGTGTGTGCAGGTAACGTGTCCCAGGGCGCGGCTTGTACCCTTCGCTCGGTCCAATCAATTCGATCCGTCGAGCCTTCCTTTGATTTTCTTCGTGTCTTCGTGTGCTTCGTGGTGAAATCAGCTCGCCGTGCCAAGGGCGCGAAGCGTCTGGTAGCGCCTTAAGCTGCGCTGTCGGGGTCGCGCAGCGAGATGACCGGCCAGCCCTTGTTGCGGGCATGTTCCGCGAGGGTGGGGTCCGGGTCCACGGCCACCGGGCGGCCGACCTGCTCCAGCAGGGGGATGTCGTTGCGCGAGTCGCTGTAGAAGCTGGCCTGCGTGATGGTGCCCTCGGGATCCGGGTGATCGGCGAGGTGCTGGCGCAGGCGCTCGATCTTGCCCTCCTGAAAGCAGGGCACGCCGGTCAGTTCGCCGGTGAACTCCCCGTCTTCGCGTTCCTCCGCCAGGGTGGCGATCAAGTGGTCCACGCCGAGGAGGTCGGCAATCGGCTGGGTCACGAACTGGTTGGTCGCGGTGATGATGACCAGCTCGTCTCCGGCCTCGCGGTGCTTGTCCAGCAGACGCTGGGCGCCGGGGGCGATCATCGGCCGGATCAGCGTCTCGATGAACTGCTCGCGCCATTGTTCCAGCTGCGCGCGTGGGTGCTCGGCCAGTGGGCTGAACGCGAAGCGGCAGAACTCGTGGATGTCGAGGACGCCCGCGACATACTCCTGATAGAAGCGGTCATTGGTCTCGGCGTGGCAGGTCGGGTGCACGGCGCCCACCTCGGCCAGGAACTGGTTCCAGGCGTGATCGCTATCGCCGGCAAGAAGGGTGTTGTCGAGGTCGAACAGGGCCAGGGCCATGGGGTGATTCTCGGGTTGGCATGAGTCGGGCGAAAGTGTACCGGCGGGCGTGGCGGCCTGCAGCCTCGCATCCCCCGTCGGGCCCGCACCGGAGGCCGGGTAGGGGCTTTGCCGCCAGGGCGTCCGCTGTGGAACAATGCCAGTAATAGAAAAGCGTCTGGCTGATGCAAGTGATTGATTGTGACGGGTATCGCGCAAACGTAGGCATCATCCTGTGCAACGCGGAAAGACAGCTGTTCTGGGGCAAGCGGGTCGGTCAGGAGGCCTGGCAATTCCCCCAGGGGGGCGTGCACGCGGAAGAAACGCCGGAAGAGGCGATGTACCGCGAGTTGCGCGAGGAGACCGGCCTGTTCCCCCGGCACGTCGAGGTGCTGGGCGCTACCCGCCATTGGCTGCGCTATCGCCTGCCGGAGCGCATGGTCCGGCGCCATCAACGCCCGGTCTGCATCGGCCAGAAGCAGCGCTGGTTCCTGCTGCGCATGGTCGGAGATGAGAACGACGTGGTGCTGAATGCAATGGAAACCCCGGAATTCGATGACTGGCGCTGGATCGATTACTGGCGCCCGGCGCGCGAGGTCGTGCACTTCAAGCGCCAGGTCTACCGCCGGGCGCTGTGCGAACTGGTGCCGCTGATGTTCCCCGAGCTGGATCAGGGGCGCGCCCGCGGTTCCGATAGCCGCACCCCGGAACCCTCGCTGAACCGCCCGTCGGTGTCGTCGCGTTGACGGTCCCGAAGCAGCCCTCGATGCTCGAGGTCCTGCGCCGCGTGGTGCAGGAGGTCAATGGTGCGGCCGATTTCTTCGAAGCACTGCACATCATCGTCACGCGGGTGAAGGCGGCGCTGGAGATCGATGTCTGCTCGATTTACCTGAAGTCGCCACAGTCCGGGCGCCTGGTGCTGATGGCCTCGGAAGGTCTGCGTTCGGAATCGGTGGGGCAGGTCGAGATGGACCCGTCGGAAGGCCTGGTCGGTCTGGTCGCCTCGCGCGCCGAGCCGGTCAACCTCGACAGCGCCCAGGATCACCCGCGCTTTCGCTACTTCCCGGAGACCGGCGAGGAGCACTTCCTCGCGTTCCTGGGCGTGCCGATCATCCATCAGCGCAGCCTGCTGGGCGTGCTGGTGGTGCAGCAGCACCAGGCGCGCAAGTTCGATGACGAACACGTCTCCTTCCTGATCACCCTGGCCGCGCAGCTGGCCGGGGCGATCGCCTACGCCGAGTTCAACGACGAGATCTCCTCCGAGACCCCGCTGATCGGTCATGTGAACGTCGAGGCCACCGGCATCGCCGGCTCGCCCGGCGTAGCCATCGGGCGCGCCGTGGTGGCCTACCGGCTGGCCGATCTCGATTCCATCCCGGATCGCGAGAGTGCCGGGGTGGACGGCGAGCTGGAGCACTTCAAGCAGGCGGTCGCGGAGACGCGCACCGAGATCGAGGACCTGAAGCAGCGTATGGGCGAGGCCCTGGGGCCGGACGAGCAGGTGCTGTTCGATGCCTACCTGATGCTGCTGGGGTCCGACTCGCTGGTGCACAAGACCGAGGCGCGCATCCGCAACGGCCAGTGGGCGCCCGCCGCGCTGCGCGACACGGTGCGCGAGAGCGTGCGGGTGTTCGAGGACATGGAGGACCCGTACCTGCGTGAGCGCGCGGCCGACGTGCGGGACCTCGGTCGGCGCGTGCTGTCGCATCTGCTGCCGGCGGATCGCAGCCAGGACGAGTTTCCCGAGGGCGGCATCCTGGTCGGGGACGACCTGACCGCGTCGCACCTGGCGGAGGTGCCGATCGAGCGGCTGGGGGCGATGGTCTCGGCCAAGGGGACCGGTTCCTCGCATATCGCGATCCTCGCGCGCGCGCTGAACATCCCGGCGGTCATGGGGGTGTCCGAGCTCCCTGTGGGCCGGCTGGAGGGGCGCGAGATCCT
Organism: Thioalkalivibrio sp. ALE17; assembly: GCF_000425605.1. Taxonomy (NCBI): domain Bacteria; kingdom Pseudomonadati; phylum Pseudomonadota; class Gammaproteobacteria; order Chromatiales; family Ectothiorhodospiraceae; genus Thioalkalivibrio; species Thioalkalivibrio sp. ALE17. Next base: position 69,055 of record NZ_KE384404.1, on the reverse strand, counting down.
GGTCGACGGCTATCGCGGCCGGCTGTTCGTGAACCCCAACGCCGAGTTGCGCGCGGAGTTCGAGCGTCTGGTGCGCGAGGAGCGCGAGCTGGCGGAGGACCTGCGTGCGCTGGCCAAGGACGCGGCCGAGACCCGGGACGGGGTCGCCGTGCCGGTGCTGGCGAATTCCGGGCTGCTGGCGGACATCAAGCCGTCGCTGGAGTCCGGGGCCGAGGGGGTGGGGCTGTACCGCACCGAGGTCCCGTTCATGATCCGCGACCGCTTCCCCGGCGAGGAGGAGCAGGTCCAGCTGTACGAGCAGGTGCTCGCCTCCTTCGATCCCATGCCGGTGACCCTGCGGACCCTGGATATCGGCGGCGACAAGGCCCTGCCGTACTTCCCGGTCAAGGAGGACAACCCGTTCCTCGGCTGGCGCGGCATCCGCATCTCGCTGGACCACCCGGAGATCTTCCTGACCCAGCTGCGGGCGATGCTCAAGGCGAGCCGGTCACACGACAACCTGCAGATCCTGTTCCCGATGATCTCGGCGCTGGATGAATTGAAGGGTTCGATGAGCCTGCTCAACCGGGCGCGTGAGGAACTCCTGGACGAGGGCTTCCGCATCCCGATGCCGCGGATCGGCGTCATGGTGGAGGTGCCGGCGGCGGTCTACATGTCGGAGATGCTCGCCCGGCGGGTGGATTTTCTTTCGGTGGGCACCAATGACCTGGTCCAGTACCTGCTGGCGGTGGATCGCAACAACGCCCGCGTGGCGCACCTCTACGACACCCTGCACCCGGCCTGTATCCACGCGCTGGAGACGATCACCGAGGGCTCCCACCGGGCCGGCAAGCCGGTCAGCGTGTGCGGGGAGATGGCGGCCGACCCGGCCGCAGTGATCCTGCTGCTGGGGATGGGGATCGACAGCCTGAGCGTCAGCGTTTCCTCGATCCCGCGGGTGAAATGGGTGATCCGCAGCTTCTCCACCGACCGCGCCGAGGCGCTGCTGGCGCAATGCCGGCTGCTGGAGAACGCCGACCAGATCCGCTCGCTGCTCAATAACGCCCTGGTCCAGGCGGGGTTGGGCGGCCTGGTGCGCGCCGGCAAGACCTGACGCCGGGAGTCCGTGTTCCGGCGCCCGCGGTTGTCCGGGGGGCCCGCTATCCGTTGCGGCTGGTCCGCCACAGCGCGATCAGCGCGCTCAGCAGGAAGATCCCGAGCACCACCCCGATGGCGATCAGGGCGTCGGGGATCGAGCGGTTGATCACCAACACCACCGCGCCCACCAGGATGGGGACCGGCACCTCGTTGAACCAGCGATACCAGGTGTGATCGCGACGGTTCAGGTCGTCGCGGAAGTCGCGCACGATCTTGCCGCACCAGACGTGATAAGCGACCAGGATCGCGATCAGGGTCAGCTTGAAGTGCATCCACGGCTCGGCCAGGTAGAACGAGCGATCCACCAGCATGGCCACGCCGAAGGCAATGGTGATCAGGGCGCCGGGGGTCATGATCCCGTAGAACAGCTTGCGCTCCATGATCTTGAAGCGCTCGTGGCCCAGGGCGTCCTCGGTCATCGCGTGATAGACGAACAGGCGGGGCAGATAGAACAGCCCGGCGAACCAGGTGACCATGAAGATCACGTGCAGGCTTAGGAACCAGTTGTACGCTTGCATGGAGGTCCTTCTCGTCGGGCGGTGCCGGGCTTACGAGAGCCAGCGTTCCAGGTGGCGTTCGATCTGTTCGAAGTCCGGGTCGCCCAGCTTCTGATAGACGATGCGGCCATTCGGCGAGATCAGGAAGGTGGTCGGCGTAAGGCGTACGCCGCCGTAGGCCTGGGAAAAGGCATCGTCGCTGTCGTGGATGACCTTGTAGGGCATCCCGCGATCCTCGCGCATGGCCTCCACGCGGTTGATCGGGTCGTAGGACAGCGCGACCGCGAGCAGCTCGAATCCCTTGTCCGCGTAGGTCTCGTGCAGGTGGATCAGTTCCGGGATCTCGCGAATGCAGGAGGGACAGTTGGTGGCCCAGAACGAGATCATCACCGGCCGTCCCTCGTAGTCCTCCAGCGACACCTGTTCGCCATCCAGTGTGGTGGCGGCGAAGGCGGGCGCCGGGCGCATGCCGTCGTCGGTCAGCCAGATGGTCGCGGCAATGGCGACCAGCGCGATGATGAAGATGCCTCCGAAGATGGCCTTGCGGTCGATCCTGACTTTGCTCATGAGGTGTGATCCGTTGATCGAATAGCCTGCAAATGTGGACTGGCAGGGCGGGCGTGCGTTCCGTGGCCCCGGCCAAGGCGGTATCATGCCGCAGCATGACGAATGCAACCAACAGCAAACCCATCCGCATCGGGGTTGTCGGTGCCACCGGCTATACCGGTGTGGAATTGCTGCGCCTGCTGGCGCGGCACCCGGCGGCCGATCTGCAGGTGGTGACCTCGCGGGGCGAGGCGGGCACGCCCGTGGCCGAACTGTTCCCGAGCCTGCGTGGCGCGGTCGACGCGGTGTTTCAGGCGCCGGATGAGGCTACCCTGGGCGAGTGCGACGTGGTCTTTTTCGCGACCCCGCACGGGGTGGCCCACGCGCTGGCCGCGCCCCTGCTGGAGCGGGGCACGCGCATCATCGATCTGTCGGCGGATTTCCGCATCCGCGATCCCGATCTGTGGGCGCAGTGGTACGGGCAGGCCCATGGCGCGCCCGAGTATCTGGGCGAGGCCGTGTACGGCCTGCCCGAGCTGAACCGGACGCTCATCCGCGATGCCCGCCTGATCGCGGTGCCGGGCTGTTATCCGACGGCCGTGACGCTTGCGGTTCTGCCCCTGCTGGAGGCCGGCCTGATCGATCCGGCGGACGTGATCGCGGATGCCAAGAGCGGTGTCAGCGGGGCTGGGCGCAAGGCGCAGATCGGCGGGCTGTTCGCCGAGGTGCAGGAGGACTTTCGTGCCTACGCCAGCGGCGGGCACCGGCACTGGCCGGAGATCCATCAGACGCTGAGCGGGGTGGCCGGGCAGTCCGTGGGGCTGATCTTCCAGCCGCATCTGGTGCCCATGACGCGCGGGATTCACGCGACCCTCTATCTGCGCCCGCTGGCGGCGGATGCGGACTGGCAGGTCTGTTTCGAGCAGCGCTACCGCGACGAGCCGTTTGTCGACGTGCTGTCGCCCGGGGCCCATCCGCAGACCTCCAGTGTGCGCGGCACCAATGTCTGTCGGGTGGCGCTGGCGCAGCCGCCGCATTCCGGTCGACTGATGGTGCTTTCGGTGATTGACAACCTGGTGAAGGGCGCGGCCGGGCAGGCCGTGCAGAACATGAACCTGATGTTTGGCCAGCCGGAAACCGCAGGCCTGGACGCGCTGCCGGTCTTTCCCTGATGCCGGGTCTGGCCGTATGAGTATTCCGGTGCCGCGTCTGCCCCGGCGGCCGCGGATCCCGGCTCGGCGGCGGGCGTCCGGACGGCGCCGCGGAACGTGGTGGGCCGGCCTGCTGACAATCGCGCTGGTCCTGGCTGCGGTCGCCGGGGGACTGGGCTGGCTGGCCAGCGAGCGACACGACGGGACGGCGGGTGTGGAACCGCAGGCAGGGATCGACGCCCTGCGGGCGGACCTGGAGCGGGAGGTCGCCGCGCGCCAGACCGCCGAGGAGGCGCTGCGCCGCGCCGAGCAGCACCTGGCAATCAAGGAGGCCGAGCTGGCGGCCTATGCCGGTGACATCGAGCGCCAGGAGAAAGAACTGCAGACGTTGCGCGACGAACTGGCGTTTTATCAGCGTCTCGCGGAAGGCTCGGGCGAGGACGGTCTGGGCATCCGGGCCCTCCGGTTGCAGCCGACCGGGCAGTCCGGTGTGTTCGATGTCAGCTTTCAGCTTTACCGTCCGGGGCTGGGCCGCTCGGTGGATCTGCGCTGGTCGCTGGAGGTGGACGGCCTCGCGGCGGACGCGGAAGAGCCGAGCACCCTGGATGCCGAGGCGCTGGGGCTGGATTCCGGGCGTACGCTGGAAGAGCTGCGGTTGCTGCGGCATCAGCGCGTCCGGATCCGGCTGCCGGAGGGCTTCGAGCCGCAGCACCTGACGTTGCGCGCGAGCGCCGAAGATGACGAGGAACTGGATCCGGTTTCCGAACGGGCCGACTGGGATCGCCTGCTGGAGGGCATGCAATGATGGGACGCAAGAAGGGCCGCCGGGCGGGCAAGGTGGACACGCTGGTTGGGCGCAATACGGTGATCCATGGCGATGTCGAGTTCGGGGGCGGGTTGCACATCGAGGGTCGCGTGATCGGCGATATCCGGGCCACCACCGATCCTTCCGCCGTTCTGGTGGTGGCGGACGGGGGCGTGATCGAGGGCCATATCGCGGTCCCGCACCTGCTGATGAACGGAGAGGTGCAGGGCGATGTCCATGTAGGCGAGCATGTGGAACTCGGCGAGACGGCCCGTCTGGTGGGCAATCTCTACTACACCATGCTGCAGATGGCGGAAGGCGCGCAGATCGACGGCCTGCTCAAGCGGGTGGATCACCCGCTCCAGGGTGAACTGGAGGGGCCTGGCGAGACCCAGGCCCTGACCAATCCCACGGAAGGTGGGCATTCTTGACTCTGGGGCTCAGTCTTCCGTAGCGTGAATGAAAATGATTATTACAGGAGGCCCCGAATGTCCGAGCCCATGACGTCCGAAGCGGAAATGGACATCGAAATCCCCAGCCCGCTGATCTTTACCGATGCCGCGGCCACCAAGGTGAAGGGGCTGATCGAGGAAGAGAACAACGACAACCTGAAGCTGCGCGTGTTCGTCAGCGGCGGCGGTTGCTCCGGCTTCCAGTACGGCTTCACCTTTGACGAAACCGTGGGTGATGGCGACACCGTGGTCGAGAATGGCGGGGTGACCCTGCTGATCGACCCGATGAGCTTCCAGTATCTGGCCGGCGCCGAGATCGACTACACCGAGGGTCTGGAGGGCGCGCAGTTCGTCATCCGCAACCCGAACGCCACCACGACCTGCGGCTGCGGCTCCAGCTTCTCGGTCTGAAGCCGACCGCAAGCGAGTCAGGCGAAGGCCCGATCCGGTGGATCGGGCCTTTTTTGTTACCGCCCCTGGTCCGCGGGGTCGGTGGGGCGGGCGTGGCCGGGGATGATGCAGCCGAGTACCCGCGGCCCACGTGCACCGGTTACCTCGGGAAGGTTGCCGGGCTCCCCCGCAAGGGTGCGGGCCGCCAGCCACGCAAATGCGGCGCCTTCCACCTGTTGCGGAGGGATGCCATGGCGTTCGGTGGACTCCACGCGGGTATCGGGCAGAGCCTGCGCCAGGCGCTGCATCAGGTAGCGGTTGTGCGCGCCGCCGCCACACACCAGCAGGCGGGCGGGCGGCTGCGGATCCAGATGCGTCAGGGCGCGGCGTACGCCTTCCACCGTCAGTTCGGCCAGGGTGGCCTGGAGGTCCTCGGGCCGGAGCTGGTCGAGGCGGTCACCCGCGACATGGCGCAGCCACGCGGGGGAAAAGTACTCTGGTCCCGTGCTCTTGGGCGGGGGGCGCCGGAAGAACGGGTCCTCCAGCAGTCGGGCCAGTAGCTCGGGGTCGGGTGTTCCGCTGCGTGCCCAGTCACCATCCCGGTCGAACGGGGTCGAGTGGTGGCGCCGGTTCCAGTCGTCCATCAGGGTATTGGCGGGTCCGCAGTCGAAGCCGATCACGGGTGCCCCGGGTGGCAGCCAGGTGACGTTGGCGATGCCTCCGAGGTTCAGCACCGCGCGCGTCTCGTCCGGTGCGCCGAACTGCATCGCATGAAAGCCGCAGGCCAGCGGGGCACCCTCGCCCCCGGCGGCGATGTCGCGCGGGCGAAACTGGGCCACGGTGTCGATCCCTGTGGCCTCCGCAATACGGAACGGATCTCCGATCTGCCAGGTGAAGGGCGGTTCGGCGTCCGGGGCGTGGTGAACGGTCTGTCCGTGACTGCCGATCGCGCGAATAGCGCCGGGTGCCAGGCCGGTCTGGTCGAGCAGGGTCTGGACCGCGCGGGCGAACAGCATCCCCACACGTGCGTCCAGCATCCCGAGGTGCCGGTATTGCAGGGCCTCGCTGGTGGCGGCGGTCGCCAGTTCCAGGGCCAGATCGTCGGGGTAGTCCAGCTGGCAGTGATCCACGACGGTGACGGCCCCGTCCTCGCGGATCTCGGTGAGGACGGCGTCCACGCCGTCCCGGCTGGTGCCGGACATCAATCCGATAAAGCGTTGTGTCATGCGCGTGTTCCTCAGGCCGTGTTGGACCCATTCTGGACCACGGCCGTGTTTCGCGTCTGTCCGGGCCTCGCGGTATCCTTGCGCGCGTCCGGCCCGCCCGGCCGGTTCTCCGATCTCGAACAAGGGGCGACATGGAACTCGAAGACCAGCTGGCCGTGATTCGTCGCGGCGCCGATGAAATCCTGCTCGAGGACGACCTCGTCGAGCGTCTCAAGACGGGCCGCCCCTTGCGGATCAAGGCGGGATTCGACCCCACCGCCCCGGACTTGCACCTGGGCCATACGGTGCTGATCAACAAGCTGCGCCAGCTGCAGGATCTGGGGCACCATATCCTGTTCCTGATCGGCGATT
>NZ_KE384404.1:0-57500 GCF_000425605.1 Thioalkalivibrio sp. ALE17 | reverse complement strand
GCCCTGCTTCCAGGAAAAGCCTCTAAGCTTCAGTTAACAGTTGACCGTACTCCAAACCGACACAGGTGGGCAGGGTGAGAATCCCAAGGCGCTTGAGAGAACTCGGGTGAAGGAACTAGGCAAAATGGTACCGTAACTTCGGGAGAAGGTACGCCTCGGCTGGTGATGGGACTTGCTCCCTGAGCTGGCTGAGGTCGCAGAGACCAGGCCGCTGCGACTGTTTATTAAAAACACAGCACTCTGCAAACTCGAAAGAGGACGTATAGGGTGTGACGCCTGCCCGGTGCCGGAAGGTTAATTGATGGGGTTAGCTTCGGCGAAGCCCTTGATCGAAGCCCCGGTAAACGGCGGCCGTAACTATAACGGTCCTAAGGTAGCGAAATTCCTTGTCGGGTAAGTTCCGACCTGCACGAATGGCGTAACGATGGCGGCGCTGTCTCCACCCGAGACTCAGTGAAATTGAAATCGCAGTGAAGATGCTGTGTACCCGCGGCTAGACGGAAAGACCCCGTGAACCTTTACTACAGCTTCACACTGAACTTTGAGCTTGTTTGTGTAGGATAGGTGGGAGGCTTTGAAGCCGGGACGCCAGTCTCGGTGGAGCCACCCTTGAAATACCACCCTGGCAAGTTTGGAGTTCTAACCCAGGCCTGTAATCCAGGTCGGGGACCGTGTGTGGTGGGTAGTTTGACTGGGGCGGTCTCCTCCCAAAGAGTAACGGAGGAGTGCGAAGGTACCCTCAGCGCGGTCGGAAATCGCGCGACGAGTGCAAAGGCATAAGGGTGCTTAACTGCGAGACAGACACGTCGAGCAGGTGCGAAAGCAGGTCTTAGTGATCCGGTGGTTCTGTATGGAAGGGCCATCGCTCAACGGATAAAAGGTACTCCGGGGATAACAGGCTGATACTGCCCAAGAGTCCATATCGACGGCAGTGTTTGGCACCTCGATGTCGGCTCATCACATCCTGGGGCTGAAGCAGGTCCCAAGGGTATGGCTGTTCGCCATTTAAAGTGGTACGCGAGCTGGGTTTAGAACGTCGTGAGACAGTTCGGTCCCTATCTGCCGTGGGCGTCGGAGATTTGACAGGATCTGTCCTTAGTACGAGAGGACCGGGATGGACGCACCTCTGGTGTTCCGGTTGTCACGCCAGTGGCACTGCCGGGTAGCTAAGTGCGGAAGGGATAACCGCTGAAAGCATCTAAGCGGGAAACCCACCTGAAGATGAGATCTCCCTGGACCCTCGAGGTCCCTGTAGGGCCGTTGAAGACTACAACGTTGATAGGCTGGGTGTGGAAGCGCGGTAACGCGTGTAGCTAACCAGTACTAATTGCCCGTGCGGCTTGACCATATAACACCCAAAGTGTTGGTGGTCTCGTCTGACACATCACCAAGTACACAAGCCTAGAATGCATTCCGAATTCAGACGACTCGGCACAAGCCGGGTTATCTGCCCAGTTTGTCTGGCGGCAATAGCGAGTAGGAACCACCCGATCCCATCCCGAACTCGGAAGTGAAACTGCTCTGCGCCGATGGTAGTGTGGGGCCTCCCCATGTGAGAGTAGGTCACCGCCAGGCATTAATCCGAAGCCCGATTCCCAGTCATGGGGGTCGGGCTTTTTTTATGGGCGCTTTCGAGGCAGGCTTGGATACAAGGTAACGCGATGCTCGTTGTGGCGGGTGCGGCACTTGGCCACAGCAGGCGGGGAGGTATTGTGCGAGGAAAAAGGACCGATGGTGGGCTGGTGATCGTAGGGCTTGTACTGCTCGGGATCGGGCTCTACGCAATTTTCGGCGGCCAGCTGGCGTTTACGCCGATTGCGCCAAGGGAAGGCGCGGGATTCGGCGGACCGCTGGCAATGATTATCGGGGTGGCGTTTGTTATTGGCGGGCTCTATTTCCTGCGGGAATCGCGGCGCTAAAAGCGGTCTGTTCAGAGGTTGCCGACTGAGCGCGGCGGATACGGGCGGTGTAGTCGATCTGGCCTGGGCGGGGTAAGAGCGCTCTGTGTCCTCAGTCGATGCGGAAGTGGGCCCTGCGGTCGGGCGACTGCGGGCGTGATGCCGCGGGAGGGATGTTCGGCCAGTCCAGCCCGGGTGCGTCAGGCCAGGTCGCGTGTCAGGCGGGTGCGGTGGTGCGCCAGCCGAAGCCCTGGTCCTGGGTTGCGATATCGACGTCGGAGGGGGTACAGCCGAGCCCGTCTGCGAGGGCCGCTCGGGCAAGCGCCTCATCGTTGTTGTCGGTGGAGAGGTGCATCCCGATGACGTGCCGGAGGCGGGACTGCTCAATGTTGCGCAGCAGGTCGGTGGCGGCATGATTGGGTAGGTGCCCGTAGCCCCCGCCAATGCGCCGCTTCAGGGATGCGGGATAACGCCCGGCGGCGAGCATGGCTGGGTCGTGGTTGCACTCCAGCAAGAGGGCATCCGCGCCACTCGCCATCGCGACCATATGGGGCGAGATATGCCCGGCATCGGTCATCAGGACCAGTCGGTGGTCTCCATCGGAGAGGGCGAACTGAGTGGGCTCGCGCGAGTCGTGGGGCACGGTGAAGGGGCAGACCCAGGCGTCGTCGATGTCCAGCGGGGCGTCGGCCTGGATCTCCTGGACGTGTGCGAAGCCATCGTCGCGAGCCGCCAGGCGGGTGCCCGGGCTGGTGAATACGGTGAGGTCGTACCGCCGGGACAGCGGGCCGGCGGCGCCGATGTGGTCCGCATGCTCGTGGGTGATCAGGACGGCGGTCAGGTCGCGGGGTGCAAGATCGACCCGGGCCAGGCGACGTTCGAGTTCCTGGACCGAGAAGCCGCAGTCGACAAGGAGACGGGTCGCGCCGATCTCCACGACCAGGGCATTTCCGGCGCTGCCGCTGCCGAGGGAACAGAAGCGGATCATCGCGTCGGCACCCCGGAGGGATTAACGGAGAATCTGCTGTTCGATGCGCTCCAGCACGAATTCCGCATCGCGACGCCGGAGGGGTTCCCCGTCGATATCACGGGCCTCGATGCGGAGGTCGCCGTCGCCCACGTCGGTCAGGCGGACCTGGTAGCGTTCGTTCTCGCGACGGTCTCCGCCGCGACCGAAGATGCGGCTGAAGAACCCGCCGCTTTCGCCTTCACCGACCACGTCGGGGCGATAGGTCACCTCGAAGGTCCCGGTGTCACGATCCTGCTCGTCCACCAGCAGACCGGCGCGATCCAGGAGCGTCCCCATTTGCGTCCACATCCGGTCGAAGGCGCTGCCGATGACCAGCACGGGCTGGCCTTCGTGTTCCGTCTGGTGCAGTTCGGTCGGGCGGTCCCCGATGGTCTCGGCGACCCGGGCGCTGCCTTCCGGCATTTCGCCGGTGGCAAGGAAGACGCGAAGGCGATTGAGCATCTCGGCTTCCAGTTCCGGGTCAGAGGGCCGCATGGCCCAGCGCCAGGTTTCGCCCTCGGGCTCCTCGGACGCGCCCCGGTGGGATATGTAGATCGCGGAGTGCCCGTTGTCGCGTTCGACGCGAAGCCGGTACTTGTCCCGGGTGTTGGCGTCGTATACGTTCCCAAGGGCCCGCGCGAAGATGTTCTGACTGCCCCGGAGCGGGATGCCGGCACGGTCCTCGGCCCATTCCGTCTCCATGATGCCGACCTGGGGTTCGTTGCGTTCCAGGCGCAGATTCTGGCTGTCCCAGAAGGCGGCAAGGCGATCCCACAGTTCCTCCGGGCGCGCCTCGACGCTGAGCCAGCGGACGCTGCCTTCGCGCATCAGCTGGACCTCGGCGGACTCGGGGAGGACGCGGGCGTCGGTCTGCACCGGTGCGGTGGTGTCGGCCGGCTGGCGCTGCTGCTGACGGGCCTGGGAGTCCTGCTGCATCTCGCGGGCGCTGACGCGCTCGCCCGGCGCATCCGGGATGCGGTAGGCGCGCTCGCTGTCGGGGGCGATGAGGTCCGGCGGGACTTCGAGATTGTCCATCTGCCGGCTCATTTCGTACTGGGGACCGCTCTGGCGGTCGCCCGAGGTGGAACACCCGGCGATGGCGAGGCTCGTGGCCAGGGCAAGGGCGGTGCGCGTCGCGCGGCGGCGGAGCGGGGCGGAGTGTTTCATGTCGGGGTTCAGACCTCTATGCCGGCCTGGCGCATGGCGTCCAGGACCGGCGCATGGAAGGGTTCGGACAGCGGAGTCAGGGGGAGACGGATACCGTCCTCCATGAGTCCCATGCGATGCAGTGCCCACTTGACCGGAATCGGGTTGGCCTCGAGGAACAGCGCGGAATGCAGGCCGTCCAGCTGGCGGTTGATCGCGCGCGCCTCGTCCGGTCGGCCTTCGCGGACGGCGCGGCACATGGCCGCCATCAGACGGGGGGCGACATTCGCGGTGACCGAGATGATCCCGTGGCCACCCGCCAGCAGGAAGGCGAGTCCGTTGCCGTCATCGCCGCTGTACAGGTCCATGCGGTTGCCGACCCGCGCGACCAGTTCGGCGGTCCGCTCGTTACTCGCCGTGGCCTCCTTGATCCCGATGATGTTCGGGATATCGGCCAGGCGTTCCACGGTTTCGGGCAGCAGATCCACCGCGGTCCGGCCGGGGACGTTGTACAGGATCTGCGGGATGTCGACGGCCTCGGCGATGGCCTTGTGATGCAGGTAGAGGCCTTCCTGAGTCGGCTTGTTGTAATACGGGGACACCAGCAGGCAGGCGTCCGCGCCACCTTCCTTCGCGCAACGGGTCAGCGCGATGGCCTCGCGCGTGGAGTTCGCGCCGGTGCCCGCGATCACCGGGAGGCGCCCGGCCACGGTCTTCACCGTGTGGGCAATCGCCTCGCAGTGTTCGTCGAAATCGAGGGTCGCGGATTCGCCGGTGGTGCCGACCGCGACAATGGCATCGGTGCCGGCCTCGATGTGGAATTCCAGGAGCCGATCCAGCGCCGGCCAGTCCAGGCTGCCGTCCGCGTGCATCGGGGTCGCCAGTGCGACCATGCTGCCTTGAAACATCGACTCCTCCAACATCGGGAATGGTGCAGTCTAACGGGCGGGTGACAAGGCATTCAAGATTCCCGCGGCCGGCATGCCACCGATGCCCGGTTTCGCGCGGCGCGACGCCGTTGGCGCCGCCCGGGCAAGGTGGTATGTTGCGAGCCATCATGCCTGTTGTCGCTTTCATGCCGAGTCCCTCCCGGGAATGGCGCGCCCCCGTTCCCGCACGCCGCCGGCGGGTGCCGCATGGCTGAAGTGGTCGGCACGGGTGCCCATACCCACCTGATCCTTAACCTGATCGGGCCCGACCAGCCGGGTCTGGTCTCCAGCGTGACCCGCGTGATCGTGGATACCGGCTGCAATCTCGAATCGAGCCGGATCACGGTCGTGGGCGGGTACTGCTGCATGGCGCTCAGTGCCAGCGGCAACTGGAAGACCCTCGGCACGCTGGAATCGCGTCTGGAACGGCTCGAAGCCGAGATGGGGCTGGTGGTGGTGGCACGCCGCGGGCCACTGGAGGAGCGCGCCGAGGCCGCCATGCCGTATGCCGTGGATGCGGTAGCCCTGGATGCGCCGGGCCTGCTGAATGCCCTCGCCGATTTCTTCACCAGCCGCGGGGTCAATCTGCGCGACGTTCAGACCCGGGTCTACATTGCCCAGCAGACCGGGGCGCGCATGTTCGCGGCCAACATGGTGGTGGATATCCCCGCCGGGCAGCACCTCGCCAGTCTCCGCGGCGAATTCATGGATTTCTGTGACGAACTGAACGTGGATGGCGTGCTGGACCCGATCAAGGCCTGAAGCCGCCGGGCACGCGGCCTTCCGCTTCGAGACCCACGAATCAAGGAGCAACGCCTGATGAGCATCGCAATCAACCAACCCGTCCCCGCTGACCTGCGCGTCCCGGCGACCGGCGACCAGACCCTGGGCCCGGCCGACTTCCAGGGCCGGATCGTGGTCCTCTACTTCTACCCCAAGGACAACACGCCGGGCTGCACCAACGAGAGCCGCGACTTTGCCGCCAGCCTGGATGCCTTCCAGGAGGCCGGCGCCGTGATCCTGGGTGTGTCGCGCGACAGCGTGAAGAGCCACGAGAACTTCCGCACCAAGCAGGAACTGCCGTTCGACTTGTTGAGCGATGGCGACGAGACGCTGTGCAATGCCTTCGATGTCATCAAGATGAAAAACATGTATGGCAAGCAGGTGCGCGGCATCGAGCGCTCCACCTTCCTGATCGATGCCGACGGCGTGCTGCGCAAGGAGTGGCGCAAGGTGAAAGTGCCGGGCCACGTGGACGAGGTCCTCGCGGCGTTGCGCGAACTCGCGGGGAGCTGACCCCCTTACCCTACCCCCGTTCCGGAGGTGCCATGAACGCGACCGACCAGGATCCGAAACGCCTGTTTGTCCTGGACACCAATGTCCTGATGCACGACCCCACGGCGCTGTTCCGGTTCAAGGAACACGACATCTTCCTGCCCATGGTCGTGCTCGAGGAGCTGGATCGCGGCAAGAAGGGGGTTTCCGAGGTCGCGCGCAACGTGCGCCAGGTCTCGCGCTTTATCGACGAACTCACCACCGGCGCGCAGCACGAACAGATCGCCGCCGGGCTGCCCCTGCAGGCCGACTCCCTCAGCGAATCGACGTTCGCACCCAGCGGCCGCCTATTCTTCCAGACCCGCAATCTCAACGCCAGCCTGCCGGCCTCCCTGCCGGGGTCCTCGGCCGACAACGACATCCTCGCCACCGCCCAGGCGCTGAAGTCGGAATACCCCGATACCCCGGTCACGCTGGTATCCAAGGACATCAACCTGCGCATCAAGGCCGCGGTGATCGGCCTGCACGCGGAGGACTATTACAACGACCAGGTGCTGGACGATGTCAGCCTGCTGTTCTCGGGCATGACCGAGCTGCCGGCGGATTTCTGGGAGACGCACGGCACCAGGATGGACTCCTGGCAGGAATCCGGGCGTACCTACTATCGCGTGACCGGGCCGCTGGTTAGCGAGTGGCAGCCCAACCAGTTCGTCTACCGCGAGGGGGAGAACCCGCTATCCGCGATCGTGCTGGAGATCGACCAGCCGAACGAGTCCGCGGTGATCGAGCTGGTCGACGACTACATGACCCCGCGTCACAGCGTCTGGGGCATCAATGCCCGCAATCGCGAACAGAACTACGCACTCAACCTGCTGATGGATCCCGAGGTGGATTTCGTCTCCCTGCTGGGCGCCGCCGGCACCGGCAAGACCCTGCTGACCCTGGCCGCCGGCCTCGCGCAGACGCTGGAGGACAACACCTACAAGGAGATCATCATGACCCGGGTCACGGTCCCGGTGGGCGAGGACATCGGATTCCTGCCCGGGACCGAGGAAGAGAAGATGACACCCTGGATGGGGGCGCTGATGGACAACCTGGAGGTGTTGTCCAAGTCCGAGGGCGCCGGGGAATGGGGCCGTGCGGCGACCAACGACGTGCTGACCAGCCGCATCAAGATCCGCTCGCTGAATTTCATGCGCGGACGCACCTTCCTCAATCGCTACATCATCCTGGACGAGGCGCAGAACCTGACCTCGAAGCAGATGAAGACCCTGATCACCCGCGCCGGACCGGGGACCAAGGTGGTGGCGCTGGGCAACATCGCGCAGATCGACACCCCGTACCTGACCGAGACCTCAAGCGGCCTGACCTACGTGGTGGACCGCTTCCGCAACTGGACCCACAGCGGGCATATCACACTGACCCGCGGCGAGCGCTCGCGGCTGGCGGACTACGCCTCGAATCATCTGTAGACGGTGGGTAAGGCACGCCCGGGGGCGGCAACGGAGCGGGAAACGGGCACCGTCATTGCGAGGCCCCGCAGGGGCCGCGGCAACCTCCGGAGGCTGGTGGTGAGCCAGCTATGGAAGCAGATGGTTCCGGACGGAGTTCGCCACGTCGCTTCGCTCCCCGCGATGACGATACGAGTCCGTGTCGTTGCGAGGCCGTGACAGGCGCTGCGGCACTCTCTGGTGGCTGGCGCGGTGACGGGATCTGCTGGTTTCGGACGGAGGTTGCCGCGTCGCCTTCGGCTCCTCGCAATGACGGTGCCTGTGCTGGCGCCGATGGGTCGGCTCAGCCGTCCTCGCTGTAGCGTACGCAGGCGCGGTCGGTCTCCCACAGGGTCAGGGCATGCATGCGCAGGCCCGGGCGGTTCAGGCGTTCCGCCATCTGGCGGAAGAACCACTGCGCGATGTTCTCGGCGGTCGGGTTGACCGTGTCGAACGGCGGGACATCGTTCAGATAGCGATGATCCAGCTGCCCGGCGATCTCGCGCGCTGCGGTCTTGACCACCTTGAAGTCCACCGCCATGCCGGCGTCGTCCAGGGTCTCGGCCTGGACCTCGGCCTCCACCTTCCAGTTGTGCCCGTGCATGTTCGCGCACTGCCCCGGGTAATCGCGCAGGGTATGCGCGGAGGCAAAGTCGGTCAGGACGCGGAGGGTGTAGCGGGCACTCATGATCTTTTCCGGGCGAGCGGCCGTCGCCGGCCGGGGTTGTGTCAGCCCGCGAAGCCTAGCCGGCCGCCGTCTTCCGCGCAATTCTCCTGCCCGGATGCGTGGCGAATCGCGGCCAGCACGCCGGCGGTGTCGAGACCGCAGTCGGCCAGGATCTGCTCGCGCGAGCCGTGTTCGGTGAAGACGTCCGGGATGCCCAGGACCTGGCAGGGCAGGGTCAGGCCCTCGGCGGAAAGCCATTCCAGCACCGCGCTGCCGGCGCCTCCGGCACGGGCGTGGTCCTCGAGGGTCACGAAGCCGTCGTGGCTGGCGGCCAGTCGCGCGAGCACGTCGGTATCCAGCGGCTTGATGAAACGCATGTTCACCACGGTGGCGTCCAGCGCCTCGCCGGCGGCCAGGGCGGTGTCCAGCAGGGTGCCGAAGTTGAGGATCGCCAGGCTCCGGCCTTCGCGCACGACCTCGGCTCGGCCGACCGGCAGGGTCTCCAGGTCTTCGGGGCCACCGTCCGGCAGCTCGCCGGGCCCGCCGCCGCGCGGGTAGCGCACCGCCGCCGGACCCTCGTGGGCGTAGCCGGTGGACAGCATCTGGCGGCACTCCCGTTCGTTCGCGGGAGCCATCAGCAGCAGGTTGGGGACCGTGCGCAGCAGTGCGGTGTCGAAGGTGCCGGCATGGGTCGGGCCGTCGGCGCCCACGATCCCGGCACGGTCCACCGCGAACAGCACCGGGAGATTCTGCAGGGCGACATCATGGATCACCTGGTCCATGGCCCGCTGCAGGAACGTCGAATAGATCGCGACCACGGGCTTCTGGCCCTCGCAGGCCATGCCGGCGGCCAGGGTCACCGCGTGCTGTTCGGCGATTCCGACATCGAAATAGCGTTGCGGAAACTGCTCCGAGAAGGCGACCAGGCCGGAGCCCTCGCGCATCGCCGGCGTAATACCCAGCAGGCGCTCGTCGGCCGCCGCCTGATCGCACAGCCACTGGCTGAAGATGTCGGTGTAGGTGGGAGCCTTCGGGGCCGCGGGGGCCAGGCCATTGGCCGGCTCGAACTTGGACACGCCGTGGTAGCGGCAGGGGTCTTCCTCGGCCGGTGCGTAGCCCTGGCCCTTGCGGGTGACCACATGCAGCAGTTGCGGGCCCTGGGTGGTGCGCAGGTTCTTCAGGATCGAGACCAGACCGTTGACGTCGTGTCCGTCCACCGGGCCGAAGTAGCGAAAACCCAGCTCCTCGAACAGGGTGCCGGGCACGAACATGCCCTTCATGTGTTCCTCGGCGCGCTGGGCGAAGGCCTTCATCGGCGGGACGAATTCCAGCATGCGCTTGGAACCCTCGCGTACCGAGCTGTACAGCGGGCCCGACAGCAACCGCGTGAAGTACTGATTGAGCGCGCCGACGTTGGGCGAGATCGACATGTCGTTGTCGTTCAGGATGACCAGCAGATTGCAGTCGAGGTCGCCGATGTGGTTGAGCGCCTCGAAGGCCATCCCGGCGGTCATCGCGCCGTCGCCGATCACCGCCACGTGGCGGCGGTCCAGCCCGGCGTGCTTCGCGGCCAGGGCCATGCCGGCCGCGGCACTGATGGAGGTGCTGGAGTGGCCGGCCCCGAAGGCGTCGTATTCACTCTCCGAGCGCTTGGGGAAGCCGGCCAGGCCGCCATACTGGCGCAGACCGGCCATCCCTTCCCGGCGCCCGGTCAGGATCTTGTGGGCGTAGGCCTGATGCCCCACGTCCCAGACGATGCGGTCGTCGGGGGTGTCGAAGGCGTAGTGCAACGCGATCGCGAGCTCCACGGTCCCCAGGTTGGCGGCCAGGTGCCCACCGGTGCGCGAGACGCTCTCGATCAGGAACTGGCGCAGCTCGCCGGCGACCCCGGCGAGTTCCGAGGCCGGGCGCTCCCGCAGGTCGGCGGGCCATTGGATTGCATCCAGCAAGGGGGTTGGGGTCATCGGTGCGGGCCGGTTCAGTTCATGCGGTCGACGATGTAGCGCGCGAGGAAGCGAAGCAAGTCCGCCTCCTGGCCGAAGGGTTGCAGCTCGGCGAGGGCCTCGTCGACCAGGGCCACTGCGCGTTCGCGCGAGGCCTCCAGGCCCTGCAGCGAGGGGAAGGTGGGCTTGTGCAGCCGGGCGTCCGCGCCGCAGGCCTTGCCCAGGACCTCGGGGTCGCCCTCGACGTCGAGTACGTCGTCGCGGATCTGGAACGCCAGGCCGATGCATTCGGCATAGCGCGTCAGTCGCCCCAGCGCCTCGGGGTCCGGTGTGCCCGCCAGGGCGCCCAGCCGGACCGAGGCGCGGATCAGGGCACCCGTCTTGAGCCGGTGCATGCGCTCCAGCTCCGGCAGGTCGATGGGCTGGCCGCAGGCGCCGAGGTCGATCGCCTGACCGCCGGCCATGCCGTGCAGGCCGGCCGCCCCCGCCAGTTCGCGCACGGCGTGCAGTCCTGTCGCCCCGGGCAGTTCCGCCACGCCGCCGGTCAGCACGTCGAAGGCCAGCGCCTGCAGGGCGTCCCCGGCCAGAATGGCCGTGGCCTCGTCGAAGGCCTTGTGGCAGGTGGGGCGGCCACGACGCAGGTCGTCATCGTCCATCGCCGGCAGGTCGTCGTGGATCAGGGAGTAGACGTGGATCATCTCCACGGCCGCGGCCATTGCGTCCAGGGCCACGTCCGGGGCGGCGGTGGTCCGTCCGGCCGCGTACACCAGTACCGGGCGCAGGCGTTTGCCCCCAGACAGTGTGGCGTAGCGCATGGCCTCGATCAGGCGCGTGTCCGGCGCGCCGTCTACGGCCAGGTGGCGGTCGAGAACGGCCTCGATGCGCTGCTGGTAGTGGGACAGGGCCTGTTCGGCATCGATGGCGGTCAACGGCGTTTCGCTAGAACGGGACATCGGGATCCGTGCTGTCGTTCGGCTCCGCTGTCCGGGGAACGTTCGTGTTCCCGCCGTGGTCATTCTGGGCAGAGGCGTCCGCCGGTGTTTCTTGTGCCAGGGCCTCGATGCGGCGCTGAGCATCGTCGAGGGCGCGCTGACAGCGGTTGACGAGTTCCATGCCGCGCTGGAATTCGCCCAGCGACTGCTCCAGGCCCAGCTCGCCGGACTCCATCCGGGCAACCAGGGCCTCCAGGGCTTCCAGGCTGGCTTCGAATTCCGCCGGGCTGTCGGCGCTGGAAGGGTCGGTCATGATGGATCACCGGGTCGAAAAGGTGAGAAAGTATCCGATCCGCTGCGGCGAGGAAAGACGTACCGCCGGTCCGCCCTTGATTATGGGACAGACGCCCCCATGATGCGGCGGGCTTCCGGTTGACACTGAACCGGGCGCGGACTAGAGTTTTCGTACAGTTTAGACCCAGTCTAAACCGCCGTCTGCACAGGCATTCCTGTGGTTGTGTAGAACCCATAGAGAGAAGGAGAGCACCATGGATCTGAAAGGCAGCAAGACCGAAGAAGCCCTGAAAGAGGCCTTTGCCGGCGAATCGATGGCCAATCGCCGTTACCTGTACTTCGCTTCCAAGGCGGACGTCGAAGGCTACAACGACGTGGCCACCGTGTTCCGTTCCACCGCGGAAGGCGAAACCGGCCACGCCCACGGCCACCTCGAATACCTCGAGAGCTGCGGCGACCCGGCCACCGGCCTGGAATTCGGTTCCACCTCCGCGAACCTGAAGACCGCCGTGGCTGGCGAGACCCACGAGTACACCGACATGTACCCGGGCATGGCCAAGACCGCGCGCGACGAAGGCTTCGACGAAGTCGCCGACTGGTTCGAAACCCTGGCCAAGGCGGAGCGTTCCCACGCCAACCGCTTCCAGAAGGCGCTGGACCAGCTGGACGACTGATCGTCTCCTGCCTGGGAAGTATGCGGGGCCGGTTACCGGCCCCGTTTTCCGGGAGACACGGAACAGCCTGTGGGCGGTGCCTGACGGCCGGGCCCGCATGTTGTTCCGTGTTTCCCCCGAAGCATCGTACTGATACGGACACCGGAGGGATGCATGTCTGCGCCGACGCACCAACGTGAAGGAAGTCTCGAAGCCCCGACCCGTCATCCGCTGGACTGGAAGAACCCCGAGTTCTACAACGAGGAATCGCTGTTCAGCGAACTCGAGCGGGTCTTTGATATCTGTCACGGCTGCCGTCGCTGCGTAAGCCTGTGCAACTCCTTTCCCACCCTGTTCGACCTGGTCGACGAATCCGAGACCCTGGAGGTCGACGGGGTCGACAAGAAGGATTACTGGCAGGTCGTCGATCACTGCTATCTGTGTGATCTGTGCTACCTGACCAAGTGCCCCTACGTGCCCCCGCACGAATGGAATGTGGACTTCCCGCACCTGATGCTTCGGGCCAAGGCCTTTCGTTTCCAGAACGAGGGCGCGAAGACCTCGCACAAGCTGATGTCCAGCACCGACACCGTCGGCAAGCTGGCGGGTATCCCGGTGGTCGCCGGCGCGGTCAACGCCGCGAACAAGAACGGCGCCGTGCGCAAGATGCTCGACAAGACCATGGGCGTGCACCCGGATGCCCCGGTCCCCGAATACCACTCGAAAAAGGGGCGCTCGCGCCTCGCGAAGGCCGCGAAGGGGGTCAGCAACCCCGAGCCTGCCGGCGCCACCCAGGGCAAGGTCGCCCTCTATGCGACCTGCTACGGCAACTACAACGAGCCGCACCTGGTCGAGGACCTGGTCAAGGTCTTCGAACACAACGGCATCGAAGTCACCCTGGTCGACAAGGAACAGTGCTGCGGCATGCCCAAGCTGGAGCTGGGCGACCTGAAGTCGGTGGAGGCCTCCAAGGACGCCAACATCCCGGCGATGAAGCGCATGATCGACCAGGGCTACGACATCGTCGCCCCGGTGCCGTCCTGCGTGCTGATGTTCAAGCAGGAACTGCCGCTGATGTTCCCGGACGACGCCGATGTGATCGCGGTGCGCGACCGCATCTTCGACCCGTTCGAGTACCTGATGGAGCGGCACAAGGACGGCAAGCTCAACACCGACTTCCCCGAAAAGCTCGGCAAGATTGCCTACCACGCCGCCTGCCACCTGCGAGTGCAGAATATGGGGCTCAAGACCCGTGACCTGCTGAAGCTGGTGCCGGATACCGAGATCGACGTCATCGAACGCTGCTCCGGGCACGACGGTACCTATGGCGTGAAGAGCGAATTCTATGAAACGGCCAGCAAGATCTGCCGCCCGGTGGTCAGCCGCGTGCAGAAGGCCGAGTCGGATCATTACTCGAGCGACTGCCCGATGGCCGGCCACATGATCGAAAACGGGTTGCAGGGCAAGGGCGAGGACAAGGCGCCCGAGCACCCGCTGACCCTGCTGCGCCAGGCCTACGGTCTGTAGGCGGCGCTCGACCCACAGGACGCGACACGGGCGGGAAGACGCGCCCGGGAATGGAGAAAAGACATGGCCAGTGACAGCTACCACGAACCCGTCGAGGAACTGAGCGACGAGTCGCGCGAAATGCACCGTGCGATCGTCTCGCTGATGGAGGAACTCGAGGCGGTGGACTGGTACCAGCAGCGCATCGACGGCTGCAAGGACGAGGAGCTCAAGGCGATCCTCGCGCACAACCGTGACGAGGAGATCGAACACGCGGCGATGGTGCTGGAGTGGATCCGGCGCCATAACCCGGTATTCGACCACGAACTGAAAGACAACCTCTGGTCCGACAAGGACTATACGAAGACGGGGCACCACGATCACTGAGGGGTGCCGGTCCTGGCGGACCTGTCCGACGAGACGGAGGTATCGAGATGCAGATGGAGGCAAGTGTGGACAAGCTGAGTCGTGAAGACCTGTATTCGCTGGAGAAGTACCACGAGGTACGCCCCCAGTTCCGCAGCGAGGTGATGCAGCACAAGCGGGATCGTGTGGTGCAGGTGGGTCCGGCGGTGACCCTGCATTTCGAGGATCGCAAGACCATGCAGTACCAGATCCAGGAGATGCTGCGGGTCGAGAAGATCTTCGATGCCGAGGGCATCCAGGACGAGCTCGACGCCTACAACCCGCTGATCCCGGATGGTTCCAACTGGAAGGCGACCATGATGGTCGAGTACCCGGACGTGGACGAGCGCAAGGTGCAGTTGTCCAAGCTGATTGGCATCGAGCGCAAGACCTACGTGCAGGTCGCGGGCCATGACAAGGTCTACCCGATTGCGAACGAGGACCTCGATCGCGAGACCGACGACAAGACCTCCTCGGTGCACTTCCTGCGCTTCGAGCTGACCCCGGAGATGGTCTCCGCAGCGAAGTCCGGTGCGGCCATTGCCGTGGGGGTGGAGCACGAGAACTACAGCCACCGGCTGGACGCCGTCGCCGAGGGCACGCGCGAGTCGCTCGCGGCCGACCTCGACGCCGTCAACTGACGCGGTCTCTATCTCCGCTTCACGAAAGGCGCCTCCGGGCGCCTTTTTCGTTTCCGGCTCAGTTGTGGCGGGGCCGGGTTCGGCATCTGGTTTTTAGGAGCCTTCGTCCGGCCGCCTGCCTCGTGGTGGCTGGCCCTGGTTCGGCATCGGGTGTTTACGGTGCCTTCGGTCCGCAACCTGCCGTGCGCTGACTCGCCAGCGCGCCGCGAGGTCCTTTCTTGCTTGCCCAAGAAAGGACCCAAAGAAGGGCACCCGGATTTCGCCCGGGAACCTCGCTCCGGACGTGCTGGGCCGGCGGCGCTGAACTCGCTGCGCCTTCGGCTCCGCTCAGACATCCAGCGCCTTCTCCCGGCCCATCACGCCCTCCGCGAGGGGCTCCATACGGGGGGGAGGTCAAGACAGAAGGTATTCCAGCCCCACGACACAACAATAGTTATTGCCATCCGAAAGCCCCCGGCGCCCGCTACGCGGGCGCGGCACGCAACGGCCGCAGGCCGAGCGTGCCCAGGATGTCCGAAGACCCAGCCTTCATCCACAGGCACGATTGCTAGGACGGCCGTTGTCTTGACCTTGACCCCCCGTTGTCGTCGCGCCGAGTGGAGAGGGTTTTCGCGGGCCTCGGGCCGGCGGCGCTGAACTCGCTACGCCTTCGGCTGCGCTCAGACATCCAGCGCCTTCTCCCGGCCCGAGAACCCTTCCGCAAGGGGCTCCATACGGGAGGCGAAGGTCAAAACAGAAGGTATTCCAACCCCACGGCACCACAACGGCCCTGCCGCCTGAAAGCCCCCGGCGCCCGCGCTGCGGGCGCGGCACGCTATGGCCGAAGGCCGAGCGTGCCCAAGATGTGCGAAGACCTAGCCTTCATCCACTGGCACGACCGTCGGGACGGCCGTTGTCTTGACCTTGACCCCCCGTTGTCGTCGCGCCGAGTGGAGAGGGTTTTCGCGGGAGACAAGGCGCTGGATGTCTGAGCGGAGCCGCAGGCGCAGCGAGTTCAGCGCCGCCCGCGAAAACCCTCGGAGCGAGGGAAACCCCGGCCCGCGCAGCGGGCCGGGGTCGCGGCAGTCGGGCGTGTTTCTTGGTGACTTCTTTGCACGAGCAAAGAAGTCACTCGGGGCGCGCTGGCGAGTCAGCGCCAGGCAGTATGCGGACCGAAGGCACCGTAAACACCCGAGGCCGAACCAGGACCAGCCACCACGAGGCAGGCGGTCGGGGCTATACCGACGGTTCGGTGGTGGCCTGGGCCGCCAGTTGCGCCATCTCGGAGTCGGTGAAGCCGGCGGCGCGGCGTGCCTCGTGGGCGAAGGGCGGGCGTACTCGGCCCGGCATGTACTCGGCCAGCAGCTCGAGGAAGAGCGGCTCGGCATCAAGCCCGCGCGCGTGGGCCAACTCGCGGAACCAGCGCGTGCCGATCGCCACGTGGGCGACCTCCTCGCGCTGGATGATCTCGAGAAGCGCCACGGTCGCGTGATCGCCCGCTGCTGTCAGGCGCTCGATCATGCCCGGGGTCACATCCAGCCCGCGCGCCTCCAGCACCCGCGGCACCAGGGCCATGCGGATCATCACGTCGTGGTCGGTCGCGAGTGCGGCCTCCCACAGCCCGTTGTGGGCCGGCAGGTCGCCGTAGTCCGCTCCCAGCTCGTTGAGCCGCGCACGCAACAGCCGGAAATGGCGCGCCTCCTCGGCCGCCACCTGCAGCCAGTCGCTGACGAACGGCGCCGGCATGTCGCGAAAGCGATAGACGGCGTCCAGCGCCAGATTGATCGCGTTGAACTCGATATGCGCGACCGCGTGCACCAGCGCCACCCGCCCGGCCGTGGTGTGCAGCCCGCGCCGAGGAAGATCCTTCGGGTGCACCAGCACGGGGTGTTCGGGCCGCCCCGGTACCTCCATGCGTTCCGGTGCCGGGGCACTCCCGGCCTCCAGCTCGCCCGCCCACCAACCGCGTATGAGCTCCAGCGCCCGCTCGCACTTGGTCTCCGGGTCCCGCTCGCGCAACGCGGCCTCGGCCGCGCGATAAACGACCGGGGACTCCGGCGCGGATTCAGGATTCGGGTTCGATGCTTGCATGCGGCACAGGATACCCGCTCAACGCTCGCCAGTCGGCATGCTGCGGCGCAGCAGGATGGAGTTGCCGATGACCGACAGCGAGCTGGCGGTCATGGCGATCACGCCGATCATCGGGTGCAGCAGGCCGACGGCGGCGATGGGGATGGCGGCGCTGTTGTAGCCCCAGGCCCAGAACAGGTTCTGGACGATCTTGCGGAAGGTCAGGCGCGAGAGCTGTACGGCCTCGACGACCTTGGTCAGCTCGCCGCGCACCAGGGTCACGTCGGCGGCCTCGATGGCCACGTCCGCGCCGGCGCCGATGGCGATGCCGACGTTTGCCTGCTGCAGGGCCGGGGCATCATTGATGCCGTCACCCACCATCGCCACGTGGTCGCCGTACTCGGCCTGCAGTTCGCGGATCGCCTCGACCTTGCCCTCCGGAAGCACGCCGGCGCGGACCTCGTCGATCCCGACCTGCGCGGCCACGGCCTTCGCGGTGCGCTCGTTGTCGCCGGTGACCATTACGCAGCGGATGCCCAGGCCATGCAGCTGTTCGATGGCGCTCTGCGACTCTTCCTTGAGGGTGTCGGCGACCGCGACGATGCCGGCCGGTCGATCGCCGATGGCCACCAGCATCGCGGTCTTGCCGGCATCTTCAAGCTTCCGCAGCGATTCCAGCAGGCCGGACGGATCCAGGCCCTGCTCCTCCAGCAGCCGCTGGCTGCCGACCAGGACACGCTCCCCATCGAGGCGGGCCTCCACCCCGCGCGCGGTATGCGACTGGAACTGTTCGACCTCGGCGACCGCCAGCTCCCGGTCGCGCGCCCCCTGCACAATGGCCTCGGCCAGCGGATGCGCAGAACCAGCCTCCACGGCCGCGGCCGCGCGCAGCACACGAGCGTCATCGAAGCCCTCGGCGGCGACCACGTCGGTCAGTGCCGGCTGCCCGCGGGTGAGGGTCCCGGTCTTGTCGAGCACGATCACGCGGATGTCCTTCAGCGTCTGGATCGCGGAGCCCGAGCGGATCAGGACGCCGCGTTCGGCCCCCATGCCGGAACCGACCATCAGGGCGGTGGGTGTGGCCAGCCCCAGCGCGCAGGGGCAGGCGATGACCAGCACGGCGATCGCCGCGAGGATCGCCAGTACCAGCGGGGGACGTTCGGAATCCACCCACGGCAGAAACCCCTCGCCCCAGATCAGGATCGGCTGCAGCGCCCCGGAGAACGCCAGCCAGGCCGCAAACGCCGCCAGCGCAATCACCAGCACCGCCGGCACGAACCGCGCGGTGATGCTGTCCGCCAGCTCCTGCACCGGCACCCGCGAACCCTGCGCCTCGTTCACCAGACGGATCACCTGCGACAGGAAAGTGTCGGCCCCCACACGGGTCGCGCGCACCTTCAGCCGCCCCTGCTGGTTCAGGGTCGCACCGAGCACGGTATCGCCCTCAGCCTTGTCCACCGGCACCGACTCGCCGGTGGCGATGGATTCGTCCACGGTGCTCTCGCCGGCAACCACCTCGCCATCGGTGGGGATCTTCTCGCCCGGGCGCACGATCATCACCTCGCCCACCTGCAGCGATTTCACCGGCACCTCGATCTCTTCGCCGTCGCGTTCCACCCGGGCCGACTTCGCGCCCAGATCCAGCAGCTTGCGGATCGCAGAGGAGGCCTCGCCCTTGGCGCGGTACTCCAGGTAGCGCCCGAGCATGTGGAAGGCCATGATGGTCGCGGCCATCTCGATGAACGAGGTCATCGGGTAGACAAAGCCGATCAGCCCCAGCAGATAGGGCGGCAGCGAGCCCATGGAGATCAGCACGTCCATGTTCAGACTGCCGCTTTTCAGCGCGCGCCAGGACGAACGGTGGGTGGCCGCACCCCCGGCCATGAACACCACCGGGAACGCCAGCACGGCGATGATCAGCAGATAGCCGGGGATCTCCTGCCAGAACATGTGCGGCATCATCAGCACCATGATCGCGATGGTCGGGATCATCGCGATCCACAGCCGGCGCCAGGCCTGCTTCAGGTAGGCGGCGTCGATCTCGGCGTCGTCCGCCTCGCTGCCGGCCTCCTCGGTCTCCACCGCCGCCACGTCATAGCCGGCCCCCTCGACCGCGGCGCGCAGGGCCTCGGCGTCGGGGCCGCCGGGACCGGGTTCTACGGTCACACGGTGATCGCCGATGTTGGTGCGCACCGCCTGGATGCCGTCCAGCTTCTCGATCGCACCGCGCACAATCCCCGCGCAGTGGTCCGAACCCATGCCGGGTACCACCAGACGCACCGTACCGGCGGCGCCCGTTTCGCCCTCGACCTGGGCGACATCGTAGCCAGCCCCCTCCACGGCGGCTCGCAACCCCTGCGGGCCCACCTGCTCGGGGTCGTATCCCACGGTCACCCGGTGGCGGGCAATATTGGTCCCCACCGAGGCCACACCCGGGGTCTTCTCCAGCGCCGTGCGAACAATCCCCGCGCAGTGGTCCGACCCCATGCCGGGGACGATCACCACCGCCTCGCGGGCATCCGCTGGCTTCGTTTCCGTCGCCATCGCGCGCCTCCTCAGCGATTGCCGAACAGGTACTTGATCAGGGCGGCGATCCCGAGGATCAGCAGCACCAGGACGAGCAGCCCGATCAGGCCCCCGCCAAGACCCATACCGCCCATCCAGCCAAAACCTTGTTCATTCATCATGATGTAGTCCTCCCCGGGACAGAGTGAAAGACGCAAAGCGCGGTAATGCGCAGTGCGTGGGTGATGCGCGATCACCCGGGGCCGGGTGGAACCCCGGCCAGGGAGGAATCAGAGGGGTGGGCGCAGATCCGGTGCCGCGGGGGTACCGGGGCCCATGGCGACGGGAAGGGAAACGAAAACGGGCGCGGCCGCCGTGACCGGCGTGCCGGCGGGTGAAGGCAAACCCGAGACCCCGCAGACGCCACAGACCGCACAGGGCATCTCGCAGGCCGAGGGCTCGGCCGGGATCACGAAGTCTGCAGACAAGGACTCCGACGCCGATCCGGCACCCTCACCCGCGCAGTGGTCCGCCGCAGTCATGCTGTCCGCGGCATCGCCGTGCATCATCCCGGCACCGGCGATCGGCGCCAGCAGCAGGGCGGCGACGATCAGCAGGTTCAACAGATGGTGCAGGGCTCGCGACACGGGCTGGCCTCGAACAGGTATTCTGCCTGCAAGTCTAGCAGCCGCTCCGGCTTTCGGTGTGACACAGATCAAGCCGCCCGAGCGTGTACGTTGATCCGTGTTTCCCTACAACACCGGCGCCAGCAGATAGGCAGCCCTTGCGGCCACCCGTCGCCAAAGCGGCAGGTCGTCCACATCCTGCCGGGTCATCTCGCGCGAGCGGGCAAAGTCGGCTTCAAACATGCGCGCCGTCTCGCGAGCGAAGGCCGGATCCATCACCAGCGCGGTGACCTCGAAATTCAGCCGGAACGAGCGGTTGTCCAGGTTCACGGTCCCCACCGCCGCGCCCATGTCGTCCACCACGAAGGCCTTGCCGTGCAGGAAACCCTCCTGATAGCGGTAGATGCGCACGCCGGCATCCAGCAGCGGACCCAGAAAGGCATAGGCCGCATGCGTGGTCAGCGGGTTGTCGGTGACCTCGGGGATCAGCACCCGTACGTCGACGCCACTGAGCGCGGCCAGTTTGAGCATGCCCTGCACGCCCTCGTCCGGCACGAAGTACGGGCTGGCGATCCAGATACGCCGATCCGCCGCATGGATAACCTGTTGCATCATCAGGCTGGCGGTCTCGAATTCGTCCGCCGGGCCGGAGGGCAGGATCAGCACCGGGACGCCATCGTCCGCCATGATCGCCGGCTTCCATTCCAGCTCCGGGATGTCTTCGGTCGCCCAGTGCCAGTCCTCCAGGAACACCGACTGCAGGGCCAGGGCGGACGGCCCCTCGATGCGCAGGTGGGTATCGCGCCAGGGGCCGATCTTCGGGTCCCGCCCGAGGTACTCATCCCCCACGTTCAGTCCGCCGACCCAACCCTGTTCGCCATCGGCCACCACGATCTTGCGGTGATTGCGGAAGTTCAGCTGGAAGCGATTACCGCGCCCGCGGGTCGAGTGAAAGTGCTGCACATGCACCCCCGCCTCGCGCAGGGCGTCGAGATAGCTGCCGGGCAGGCGGTAGCTGCCGATCTCGTCGTAGAGAAAATAGACCTCGACCCCGTCCTGCGCCCGCTCCACCAGCCGCCGCTTGAGTTCGCGCCCGATCGCGTCGTCGCGCACGATATAGAACTGCACCAGCAGGTAGCGCTCGGCCTGCTCGATCCCCTCGAAGATACTGTCGAAGGTCGCCTCGCCATCCACCAGCAGCTCGACCTCGTTGCCGTGGAGAAACGGCCAGCGGGCCAGCCGCTGCACCCCGTCCAGGTGCTTGCTCGGCTCTTGCGCGATGTACTGGTGGGACCACAGCTCCTCGGTCTTCGGCTGCAGGGCCCGCGCCAGAGCGGAGTCTTCGTCACGGCGCGCGACCACGTAGCCGCGAAACTCGCTGGCGCCGAATACCCAGTAGGCCGGCACGGCCACATAGGGAACGGTGTTGAGCGACACGATCCAGGCCACCGCGCCCTGCGGCGTCCGCGTGGACATCAGCGCATCCAGCGACGACAGGAACCCCAGCAGGTGGAAGCCAATAACGACCGTCAGCAGTACGCGCCAGCGCGGACGCCGGCGCGGCTTCGGATGGACATCACCGGATGCGGGTCTGGACATATCCGTGCGGTCGACCCGGGAGCCGCGTCAGAGCGCGTCGAGCCCGCGGGCCAGGTCGCGCTGGATGTCGGCGACCGCCTCCAGCCCCACGGCGACCCGCACCAGGGCCTCGGTAATGCCCTGGGCCTCGCGCCTGTCCGGGTCCACGCGGCCGTGGGTAGTGGTGGCCGGATGGGTGATGGTGGTCTTGGTATCGCCCAGATTTGCGGTGATCGACAGGAATTTCGTGGCGTCAATCACCGACCAGGCGGCCTCACGCCCGCCGGCGACCTCGAAACTCAGCACCCCGCCGAAGCCGCTTTGCTGGCGCTTCGCGATTGCGTGCTGCGGGTGGGACTCGAGCCCCGGGTAATGCACGGCCGTGACCTGCGGGTGGGCCTGCAGCCACTGCGCCAGGGCCAGGGCGTTCTCGCTGTGGGCGCGCATGCGCAGGGCCAGGGTCTCCAGCCCCTTCAGGAACACCCAGGCGTTGAACGGCGACAGGGTCGGCCCGGCGGTGCGCAGGAAGCCGTAGACATCCTTGCCGACGCGCTCGGCGTCGCCGACCACCGCGCCGCCCAGACAGCGGCCCTGGCCGTCGAGAAACTTGGTCGCCGAGTGGATGATGATGTCGGCGCCCAGATCCAGCGGGCGCTGCAGGATCGGCGTGCAGAAGCAGTTGTCCACCGCGAGCAGGGCGTCGTGCCGATGCGCGATCTCCGCCAGCGCGGCAATGTCCACCACCTCGCCCAGCGGGTTGGACGGCGTCTCGCAGAAATACAACCGGGTATTCGGCTGGGTGGCGGCCTCCCAGGCCTCGAGGTTCGACAGC
The DNA here is from genome assembly GCF_000425605.1 of Thioalkalivibrio sp. ALE17. NCBI lineage: Bacteria > Pseudomonadati > Pseudomonadota > Gammaproteobacteria > Chromatiales > Ectothiorhodospiraceae > Thioalkalivibrio > Thioalkalivibrio sp. ALE17. The sequence goes on along the minus strand of NZ_KE384404.1, from coordinate 35,122 downwards.
TCGACGTAGGTCACCTCGACACCGAAACGGCCGAGGTAGTTGTTGAAAAGCACCGTAGTCGTGCCGAACACCGAACGCGAGCAGACCACGTGATCGCCGGCCTTCAGCAGGCCCATCATGGTCGCGAGGATCGCCGACATCCCGGAGGCGGTGGCCACACAGGCCTCGCCCCCCTCCAGCGCGGCCAGGCGGTCCTGGAAGGTACGCACGGTCGGGTTGGTGAAGCGCGAGTAGATGTTGCCGGGCGACTCCCCGCCGAAGCGCGCGGCGGCCTCCGCGGCCGAGCCGAATACGAAGCTGGAAGTCGGGAAGATCGCCTCGGAGTGCTCGCCCTCGGGCGTACGCTGGTAACCGTGCCGGATGGCTACAGTCTGCGGGTCGTAATCAGCGGGGTCGAAATCGGTCATCTGGGCATCCTTGGCTGCGGGATGCCACAGTGTACCGGGCTCAGTGCGCCGGCTGCAGGCGATCCGCCACGCGGGTCAACAGCTCGTAGCTGATGGTGCCAGCCGCGCGCGCGACCCGCTCCACCGGGAGCCCCTCGCCCCACAGTGTCACCTGGTCGCCAACCTGCGCGGCAGGCACCTCGGTCAGATCCACCGCCAGCATGTCCATGGAGACGCGCCCGATCAGCGGGCAGATCCGGTCACCGACCCGCACCGGCGTGCCCGACGGGGCATGCCGCGGATAGCCGTCGGCATAGCCCATCGCGACGATCCCGGCGCGACCCGGTCGATCGGCCGTCCAGGTGGCGCCATAACCCACGCGGCTGCCCGGCTCCAGCTGCTGGGTCGCGATGACCGGGGCCTGCACCGTCATCGCCGGGCGCAGCTCGCCCTCCGGCCCCTCGGGCGGACGATCCGCCGGCGCGGAGGCCGGGTGTGCCCCGTAGAGCATGATGCCGGGCCGCGCCCAGTAGTCGCCGGGCGCGGCCCCCTCACCGCCCGAGCCCCAGCCGGCGAACAATGCAGCGGAGTTAGCCACGCTGCGGTATCCCGGCCACGCCCCGACGGCGCCGGCAAAGCATTCCAGTTGGTGAGTATTCTGCGGGTGGCCGGGCGTGTCGGCGCAGGCCAGGTGTGTCATCCAGTGCAGCCCCTGCTGCCCGTGCCCGGCGGCCTGGAGGCGCATCGCCACCTCGCCCGCCTGGCGCGGCTCGAAGCCCAGGCGGTTCATGCCGGTGTTCAGCTTGACCCAGACCTCGGGGAGGCGGATGCCAGAGGCATCCAGATGATCGAGCTGAGCCGGGTCATGCAGGACCGGCTGCAGGGCGAACTCGGCACAGGCGCGTGCGTCGCTGGCATCGTGCGGACCCTGCAGGACCAGCACCGGACCGTCGAAGCCGGCCGCGCGCAGCGCCCGGGCCTCGCCGACCTGGGAGACGGCGAGCCCGTCGCTGGCCGCCGCCAGGGCCTCGGCGGCCCATAGCAGCCCATGGCCGTAGCCCTCGGCCTTGATCACCGACCACATCGGGACACCGGGCGCCAGGCGTCGCGCCACGGCCAGGTTGTGCCGCAGGGCCTCGGGGTCGAGCTGGATGGTCGCCGCTCGCTTCACGTCCCGGGTCAGGCCTCGTGGCCGATCTCGCCGTAGACGTCGGGGGCGTAGTTCTCGAAACGGGTGAACTGCCCGCGGAAGGTCAGGCGCACGGTGCCGATGGGGCCGTTACGCTGCTTGGCAATGATGATCTCCGCCGTGCCCTTGTCCGGCGACTCGTCGTTGTAGACCTCGTCGCGATACACGAAGGCGATGATATCCGCGTCCTGCTCGATGGCCCCGGACTCGCGCAGATCGGACATCACCGGGCGCTTGTTCGGGCGCTGTTCCAGCGAGCGGTTGAGCTGCGACAGCGCGATCATCGGGACACTCAGTTCCTTCGCCAGGGCCTTCAGCCCGCGCGAGATCTCGGAGATCTCGTGGGCCCGGCTCTCGCCACTGCCGGGAAACTGCATCAACTGCAGGTAGTCGACGACGATCAGACCCAGCCCCTTGTGTTCGCGCATCAGGCGGCGGGTGCGCGCCCGCAGTTCGGTGGGCGACAGCGCCGGTGTGTCGTCGATGAACAGGGGCGCCTCGGAGAGCATCTGCACCGCGCTCGTCAGACGCGGCCAGTCGCCGTCCTCCAGGCGCCCGGAGCGCAGCTTCTGCTGGTTGATCCGGCCCATGGAGGACAGCAGGCGCATGGCCAGCTGCTCGCCGGGCATCTCCATGGAGAAGATCGCGACCGGCTCGGAGTTCTTCATCGCCACGTACTCGGCGATGTTCATCGCGAACGAGGTCTTGCCCATGGACGGACGCCCGGCGACGATCACCAGATCGCCCGGGTTCAGTCCGGAGGTCAGGGCATCCAGATCCTGATAGCCGGTGGCCACCCCGGTAATCGGGTTCTGGCTTTCGTAGAGATACTCGATCTGGTCGACCGCCGCGGTCAGCAGCGGCTTCATCCCGCGAAAGCCCTGGGCCCCGCGCGCGCCCTGCTCGGCGATGCGGAACACCTTCTGCTCCGCCACGTCCAGCAGTTCCTTGGAGTCGCGGCCCTCGGGGGTATAGGCCGAATCGGCGATCTCGGTGCCCACCGAGATCAGCGACCGCAGGATGGAGCGCTCGCGGACGATATCGGCGTAGGCCACGATGTTCGCGGCACTGGGGGTTTCCGCTGCCAGGCGGCCGAGATAGGCCATGCCCCCCGCGGATTCCAGCTCCGCGGTACGGTCCAGCTGCTCCGACACGGTGACCATGTCGAACGGGGCATTGCGATCCGCCAGCGTGGACACCGCCCGGAAGATCAGGCGGTGGTCGTGGCGATAGAAGTCTTCTGCGGTAATGCGGTCCGCCACCCGGTCCCAGGCGGCGTTATCCAGCATCAGGCCTCCGAGGACTGCCTGTTCGGCCTCCTCGGAATGCGGGGGGACCCGCGGATTCGGGGTCATGGGCGAGTTCATGCGACGAACCCGCCCACCTGCCGGGTATCAGCGACCCGGTGGGGCCACCCTCCCGACATCCGACGGATCACTCTTCGCCGATCACAACGACGCGAATGTCCACATCCACGTCCGAGTGCAGGTGCAGCCCGACCTCGAATTCGCCGGCGGTACGCAGCGGGCCTTCCGGCATGCGCACTTCCTTCTTCTCGACTTCGGTGCCCTTGGCGCTCAGCGCGTCGGCGATGTCCGCCGGGCCGATGGAGCCGAACAGCTTGCCTTCGCCACCGGCCTTCGCGGTGATCTCGAGCACAGTGCCGTCCAGCTTTTCCTTGCGCGCCTCGGCGGCGGCGAGGGCCTCGGCGGCGGCCTTCTCCAGTTCGGCGCGACGCGCCTCGAACTCGGCGATGTTCTCGGCGGTGGCGAACGTGGCCTTGCCCTGCGGCAGCAGATAGTTCCGCGCGAAACCGGGACGCACGTTGACACGGTCACCCAGGGTGCCGAGGTTATCGATCTTTTCCAGCAGAATGACTTCCATCTTTGTATTCCTGTAACGTTTGATCAGCGCCCGAAGGCACGCATTCTACACCGGTCTCGGACCGGTCTCACGGATTGTTGTCGCCGCCCTGCCCACCCGATGCGGAGCCGGGGCCCAGCCGCGAGCGAATGTCCGCCCAGGCGTCGATGACGCCGATGGTGGCGAGCAGCAGGAACATCTGCGGCATCGCCAGCGCCAGCAGGACGTACATCCCCACCAGCCAGAAGCTGCTCATGCCCTGACGGAAGGTCAGCGCGTGCATCAGCGCGATCCCCTGCAGGAAGAACAGCACCGCGAGGATGAACGCCAGTTCGGTCGCCAGCGGCACCGGGCCCAGATGGCCGATCCCCGCCAGCAGCAGCGTGGCCGCGCTTGTGGCGCGCCCGAACTGCAGTGCCCGAAACTCCTCGCCGAACGCCCCCGGGTTGTACAGCAGCGCCTGCCAGTAGCGACCCAGGAGCACCGAGAGCGTGAGGCTCAGCAGCAGGATCCCGGCAAACAGCCCGGTCAGGTACGGGGCGGCGCGGCGCAACGCCGCCTCGAGTTCCTGCGGACCGGTCTCGCTACCTTCGACCAGGGGCCCCAGCAGTCTCATCCCGGCCTCGGCCCAGGTGGACTCGAGATCCGGGACGAGCATATGGACGGCCAGCACCCCGAACCCGGCGACCCCGGCGGCGGCCTGCAGCGTGCTGCGCCACGAGACGGTCCGTCGCAGCAGCTCCGCCAGCAGCGCCACCGGCGCCCATTGCACCACCCCGGCCACCACCCCCGCGAACAGCGGGGCCTCGGGCATCAGGGCAAACATTGCGACCCCGAGCACGAGCGCGGACAGCGCGATCACCAGCAGTGCCTGCCCGAGGCCAATGCGCAGCCCGACCAGGGCGACCAGCGCGCTGCCAAGCAGCGCCACCGGCGGCAGAAACAGCCCCGCCACACCAAAACCGGAGACCGCGCCCACGGCGCGGCCCCGGCTCTTCATCGCGAATTCGGCCAGTGCGCGCATGGCGACGGCCCCCGGCGAACCGGTACGAGACTTAGTGGTTGTCGCTGTACGGCAGCAGGGCGAGGAAGCGCGCGCGCTTCACGGCGGTGGCCAGCTGACGCTGGTACTTCGCGCTGGTGCCGGTCACTCGGCTGGGGACGATCTTGCCGGTCTCGGTGACGAAACCCTTGAGCAGGTTCAGGTCCTTGTAATCGATGTAATCGATGCCTTCGGCGGTGAACTTGCAGTACTTGCGGCGACGCGGAAAACGGGCCATCTCAACTCTCCTTCAAAAATTCGGTCAACGAACGGGCGGGACTTATTCGGCAGCGGCCGAATCATCGGAGGCGGACTCGCCGCCCTCGTCGTCACGCTCGCGGCGACGGCCCTTGGAGCCTTCCTCTTCCTGGCCCTTGGCCAGCGGGGAGGTCTCGGTCACAGCCTCTTCCATGCGCATCGCCAGGTGTCGCAGCACGGCATCGTTGAACCGGAAGGCGCTGGCGAGCTCTTCCATCGCCTCTTCCGAGGCCTCGATGTTCATGAGCACGTAGTGGGCCTTCACCAGCTTCTGGATCGGGTAGGCCAGCTGACGGCGGCCCCAGTCTTCCAGGCGATGGATCTTGCCTTCGTGGCCTTCGACCAGGCCCTTGTAGCGCTCGATCATCGCCGGGACCTGCTCGCTCTGGTCCGGGTGGACCAGGAATACAACTTCGTAGTGACGCATCGGGAACTCCTTTCGGGTATCAGCCTCCCGTCCACGCGCGGTGAGGCAAGGGTTCAACCCCGCGGGCGCGCCCGCGGGGCAGAAAGGCGCGATACGATAACCGAAGCGGGCGACAACAACAAGCGACGAACAGGCCAGGCGGCCGACGCCCTCAGTCCGGCGCGCCGGCCTGGCGCTGGCGCACCGCCTCGAACAGGGTTACCCCGGTGGCCACGGAGACATTGAGGCTCTCCACCGTCCCGTGCATGGGCAAGGCGGCCAGGTGGTCGCAGGCCTCCCGGGTGAGCCGGCGCAGGCCCTCGCCCTCGGCCCCCATCACGATCGCGGTCGGCGGGCGCAGGTCCAGCGCGTAGAGGCTTTCCCCGGCCTCGCCCGCGAGGCCGACGGTCCACATACCGGCCTGCTTGAGCGAGGCGAGCGTCCGCGCGAGATTTCCGACCGTTACCACCGGCACGGTTTCGGCCGCGCCCGAGGCCACCTTGATGGCCGCCGGGGTCAGGGCGGCGCTGTGGTGGCGCGGCATGATCACCGCGCCGGCCCCCGCCGCATCGGCGGTGCGCAGGCAGGCGCCGAGGTTGTGGGGGTCGGTCACCCCATCGAGAATCAGCACGAGGTCCAGACCATCGCGCACCCGCTGGATCAGGGTCTTTTCATCCACCACCGGACGCGGGGTGCAGTGCACGATCACGCCCTGGTTCTGGAACCCCGGATGCTGCTGGTCCAGGCGCTCGCGGCCCACCCGCTCCACCGCGAGACCGCAGGCGCGGGCACGATGCAGCAGGCGCTCCAGCGCGGGCTCGACCGGGTCGGTCGCGAGCTGCAGGCGCTTCACCCGTTCCGGAGCACGCTCCAGTACCGCCGCCACCGCATGAATACCGCCGAAGGTCTCCGCGCGGCTGCCCTTGCCACCCTTGCTCACCGCACCCCTCCACGGGACACAGCCGGCCGCGAACCCGCCGCGCGCTCGCGCGGGGATGCCGCGCCTCGCGATGGATGGCCCTGCGCACTCACCGGGCGGTACCTCAGGACGAGGAGGGACGCCGGCGACGGCTGCGGCGACGGCCGGAACCCGCGGGCTTCTTGCCCGCCGCCTGGGCTTGCGGCTCCGACTCGACGATGGTGTTGCCGTCCTTGTCGGCCTCCGGTCGCGGCGGCGGGACCGCCTCGTTGCCGGGTTCCGGGGCATCGGGAATACCCTCGTCAGGGTCGGACACCGGGGCCGCCTCGTTCCCCGGTTCGGGGGCCGGGTCCGGGGTCGTGTCACCGGAGGCCGAACCGCGGCGGCGACCCCCGCGACGGCGACGCTTCTTCTTCGGTGCCGGGGCCTCGTCGTCGGCGGCGGGGGCCTCCGGCTTGGCCGGAGTTGGTTCCACCGCGGCCTCGGCCGGGGCGGTCTCGGCATCCTTGCGGCGCTTGCTGCGGCGGCTGCGCTTCTTCGGCGGCGCGTCCGTCGGCTTCGGCTTGCCCGGTTCCCCGGCCAGCGCGAGGTCGATCTTGCGATCATCCAGACTCACCCGGGCCACCTGCACCTGCAGCTCGTCCCCAATGCGGAACACCCGCCCGCCGCGCTCGCCGGTCAGGGTGTGACGGGTCGGGTCGAAGTGGTAGAAGTCATTGTCCAGGCTGGTCACGTGGACCAGGCCCTCGATGTAGACATCCTTGATCTCGACGAACAGGCCGAACCCGGTTACGCCGGAGACCACGCCGGTGAAGGTCTCCCCGACCTTGTCCTGCATGTACTCGGCCTTCAGCCAGGCCTCGGCATCGCGGGTGGCATCGTCGGCGCGCCGCTCCGCCATCGAGCAGTGCTCGCCCAGCGATTCCATGTCGCTGTGCGAATACGGGAACGCCTTGCCACTGCCCTTGCGCAGCACATGACGAATGCCACGATGCACCAGCAGGTCGGGATAGCGCCGGATCGGCGAGGTAAAGTGCGCGTAGTCGTCCAGCGCCAGACCAAAGTGCCCGTCCAGTTCCGGGGCGTACACCGCCTGGCTCAGCGAGCGCAGCAGCACCGTCTGGATCAGCTGCTGGTCCGAGCGCTGGCGGGCGGCCTTCAGCACGGCGGTGTAGTCGGCCGGTGTGGGTTCGGCCCCGCCGCCCAGGCTCAGGCCCGCGCCATTCAGGAACTCGCGCAGCTCCTCGACCTTCTCCGCCGGTGGCTGGTCGTGGATACGATAAAGCGCCGGCACCTTGTGCTTCTTCAGGAACCGCGCCGCCGCGACGTTCGCCATGATCATGCATTCCTCGACCAGGCGATGGGCATCGTTGCGCTCGGTCGGGACGATCTGCTCGATCTTGCGGTCCTCGCCGAATACGATTTTGGTCTCGGTGGTGTCGAAGTCGATCGCGCCGCGGCGATTGCGGGCTGCGTGCAGGGACTTGAAGACCTTGTGCAGGGTCTCCAGATGCGGCATCACATGGGCGTTCTGCTCGCGCAGGGCCGTGTCGCCGTCGAGCATCGCCGCAACATCGTCGTAGATCAGACGCGCGTGCGAGCGGATCAGGCCCTCGTGGAAGCGATAGCTCTTCAGCGCCCCGCGCGCGCCGATCTCCATCTCGCAGACCATGCTCAACCGATCCACCTTCGGGTTCAGCGAGCACAGGCCGTTGGACAGGGCCTCCGGCAGCATCGGGATCACGTTGTCGGGGAAGTACACCGAGGTGCCGCGGGTGCGGGCCTCGCGGTCCAGGGCCGCATCGCGCTCGACATAATGGGACACGTCGGCGATCGCGACCCACAGGCGCCAGCCCTTGCCCTCCGGCTCGCAGTACAGGGCGTCGTCGAAGTCGCGGGCATCACTGCCATCGATGGTGACAAACGGCTTCTCGCGCAGATCCAGACGGCCCTTCTTGTCCTTCTCGGCGACCTCGGCACCCAGTGCGTCGGCGGCGGCCGTGACCTCGTCCGGCCACTCGTGCGGCAGGCCATGGGCACGGATCGCGATGTCGATCTCCATGCCCGGGGCCATGTGTTCGCCCAGGACCTCCAGCACATCGCCCTTCAGGCGCGCGGTGCGCGAGGCGGATTCGCGGATACGCACCACCACGATCTGGTCGTCCTGCGCCTCGCCCAGGCCGTCCGGCGGCACCAGGATGTCGTGGGTAATCCGCTTGTTGTCCGGGGTCAGGACACCGACCCCGTCCTCGATCTTCAGGCGCCCGACCACCTGGGTGGTGTTGCGCTCGAGGACCTCCACGATCCCGCCTTCACGGCGGCCGCGGCGATCCACGCCCATGACCCGGGCCAGCGCCCGGTCGCCATGGAATACGCCGCGCATCTGCTTGGGCGACAGGAACAGATCGTCGTCCTGCTCGTCCGGCACCAGGAAGCCGAAGCCGTCCGGATGCCCGATCACACGGCCGCGGATCAGATCTTCCTGGTTGACCGGCAGATAGGCCCCTCGGCGATTGCAAAGGGCCTGGCCGTCGCGCTCCATCGCCTTCAGGCGGCGGCGCAGGGCCTCGAGGCGATCGTCATCGTCGATCTGCAGCCGCTCCGCGATCTCGTCGTAGGACAGCGGATTGTCGGCTTCCTGCAGGAGCCCGAGGATGAACTCGCGGCTGGGGATGGGGTTGTCGTACTTCTGCGCCTCGCGCTCGAAGTTGGGATCGGCGGGGGTCTTGCGACGTTGTCTTGGCATTCAGTGAACTCTGTGGATGTTGCAATGGGCAGCCCTTCGCCGGGAACCGGCCGGGCGCGCAAGGGAAACGCTGATTCAGGTGCCCGCTCCCGCTCGAGCCGCTTTCCAGCGTGCGATCAAGGCGCGGTGAGTGCAGTGTAGCGGAGCGACACCAGCGGACCGCAACACCAGCGGGTACATGAATCGGCGCTTCCCGAAGCGCCCATTATGAGGCATGCAGAATTTTGTTGCGCAGCGCGGCTTCGCGCCGGCCCGCCGGCGCCCGTCCCGGACGGCGAATTTCGGCCCCCGGGGCGTTGACAGCCTCGCGGGCGCGCACTATATTGCGCGCTCCTGAAGCGCAGGACACTCGGTTTTCACCGCTGTGTCGTCCCTCGTGCCGAGGTGGCGGAATTGGTAGACGCGCTAGCTTCAGGTGCTAGTGGGGGTAACCCCGTGGAGGTTCAAGTCCTCTCCTCGGCACCATTTTTCTGCTTCAACACACTCCCTGAACCACCCCGTAACGCGCGGCATCCACATGGATGGCGTGGATTTTTTCGTGGGCGCTGCCTTCGCGGGCGCGGCCCGTGGAGCATTCACCCGGGCCATTCGCATGCCACATAGGCAAACCTCGACGCCGCTTCATACACACGCGTCATGCGCACCCGCGTGCACAGGCACCGGACCCCCGGGCCGGGGCATCACCGAAGCCCGCGCTTGCTGACGCCCCGACCGTCCGGGCGGGATATCAGCTGTCGAACGGGTCGCGCAGCACCAGGGTTTCGTCGCGATCCGGGCCGGTGGAGACCATATCCACCGGGACCCCGACGACCTCGCTCAGCCGCTCCAGATAGGCGCGCGCATTCGCCGGCAGCTTCGCGTACTCGCGGATCCCGACCGTGGACTCCGCCCAGCCCGGCATCTCTTCGTAGATCGGGGTGCAGGCCGCATAGGCCTCGGCCCCGGAGGGCGGCACCTCGCGGCGCTCGCCACCACAGTCATAGCCGACACAGATCTGCACACTCTCCAGCCCGTCCAGCACATCCAGCTTGGTCATGCACAGGCCGCTGATCGTGTTCACCTGGACCGCCCGCTTCAGCGCGACCGCGTCAAACCAGCCGCAGCGCCGCGCACGCCCGGTGGTCGAGCCGAATTCGTTGCCCTGGCGCGCAAGGTGCTCGCCCATGTTGTCGAACAGCTCGGTGGGGAACGGCCCCGCCCCCACGCGCGTGGTATAGGCCTTGGTAATCCCCAGCACGTAGTCGATGTCCCGCGGGCCCACCCCGGAGCCGGTGGAGGCGCCCCCCGCGGTGGTGTTCGACGAGGTCACAAACGGATACGTGCCGTGGTCGATGTCCAGCAGCGTGCCCTGGGCGCCCTCGAACATCACGTCCTTGCCCTGCTCGCGCAGCGCGTGCAGTCGCCCGGCCACGTCCGTGACCATCGGCTGCAGTCGTTCGGCGTGCGCCAGGCACTGCTCCAGCACTTCCTGCTGATCGACGGTCGGCGCCTTGAAGTAGTGCTTCAGCGCAAAGTTGTGATAGTCCATCACCTCGCCCAGTTTGGCCGCCAGGCGTTCGCGGTGGAACAGGTCGTCCAGACGCAGGCCGCGACGCGCCACCTTGTCCTCGTAGGCCGGCCCGATGCCGCGCCCGGTCGTCCCGATGGCCGCCTTGCCGCGTGCCTTCTCGCGCGCATGGTCCAGTGCCACGTGGTAGGGCAGGATCAGCTGGCAGGCATCCGACAGACGCAGGCGGTCGGCGACCGGCACCCCCTTGGCCTCCAGCTCCTCCATCTCCGTAATCAGGGCCTCGGGCGAGAGCACCACCCCGTTGCCGATCATGCATTCCACGCCTTCGCGCAGGATGCCGGACGGGATCAGGTGCAGAACGGTCTTCTCGCCGCCGATCACCAGGGTATGGCCGGCATTGTGCCCGCCCTGGAACCGAACCACCGCGGCCGCATCCTCGGTCAGACGATCGACGATCTTGCCCTTGCCCTCGTCCCCCCACTGGCTGCCCAGCACGACTACAAAACGTCCCATCGTCATCAATGCTCCACTACCGTCCATTCGCCGTCGCCCTGCTCCAGACGCGCGCCGGCGGGTGATTCATTGTCCTGGCCATCCAGCTCGCGCACCACGCGCACCCCGCGTGCGCGCAGGTCCGCGATCGCGGCCTCCAGCGCCGCATCGCCGCTGGCCGGCGCACGCACGCTTTCCCGGGTCGGGGCCGCCACTCCGCCTTCGCGACGCACGAAGGCGCGCAGATCGGTACTGAACCCGGTCGCCGCCCGCGCCCGGCCGAATACCCGCCCGATGTCGTTATACCGCCCCCCACGGGCGATGGCCTGTCCGGAACCCGGGACGAAAGCGGCGAACACCAGCCCCGTGTGATAGGCGTAGCCGCGCAGTTCCGCAAGGTCCAGGTGCAGGTCCAGCCCCGGCTCGCCCGCCTCGAGGCGCGCGACCACGGCCTGCAGGTGATCCAGCGCCGTCTGAACCTCCGTCGGTGCGCCGTCCAGGGCCCGGCGGGCCTCGTCCAGTACCGTGGCGTCCCCGTTGAGATCAACCAGCGCCCGCAGGCGCGCGCAGGCGACCGGGTCCATGCCGGAGGCCTGCCAGGCCGCCAGGGTCTCGTCGATCTCGGGCACGCTCTTGCGCTGGAGCTGGTCAAAGAAGTCCTGCTCCTGGCTCTCGTCGAGGCCGGCGTCGCGCGCCAGGGCGCGATAGATCCCGACATGGCCGAGATCCATGCTCGGGCGGTCCACGCCGCAGACGGTCAGGGTGGCCAGCATCAGACGGATGATCTCGAGATCGCTGTCGATCCCGTCGTGGCCAAACAACTCGGCACCCGCCTGCAAGGGACTGCGCGAGCCGGACCATTCGTCCGCGCGGGTACGCAGGGCGGTACCCACGTAGCACAGGCGATTCGGCCCCTGCACCCGCAGGCGATGCGCGTCGATACGTGCCACCTGCGGGGTCAGGTCCGCGCGCACACCCATCATGCGCCCGGTGAGCTGATCGGTGAGCTTGAAGGTCTGCAGATCAAGGGCATGCCCGGCCCCGGTCAGGAGGGATTCCAGATACTCGGCCAGGGGCGGCATCACGAGGTCGTAGCCCCAGGTGTCGAACTGGTCCAGCACGCGGCGCCGGAGCGCCTCGAGACGCCGCGCGGCATCCGGCAGGGCCTCCTCCAGGCCGTCCGGCAGCAACCAGCGGTTGATATCGGTCATGTCATCCCTGTCCTTGTCCTGTCATCCACCACGCCCGGCCCGCCGTCCGGCAAAAGTCGGGCCCGGATACTTCCGGGCCCGTTGCAAACGGCGACCTTCGGGGCGGCCGCAGCCACCCGGTTTCCGCCCCGCTCAGCGGGGCGGCAGCGGCGCCGGACGTTCGCCCCCGGGGGCATTGAAGTACTGGAAGAACTCGGAGTTCGGTTCCAGGATGAAGGTACTGTTATCGCCGCTCATGCTGTTGCGATAGGCAATCAGGCTGCGATAGAAGCGGAAGAACTCCTGGTCCTCGCCGAACGAACGCCCGAGGGTCTCGGTCGCCCGGGCGTCACCGGCACCGCGGATCTCCTCGGAGTCGCGATAGGCATTCGCCAGGATTACCGTGCGCTCGCGGTCGGCCCGCGACCGGATACGCTCGGCCTCTTCCTGCCCGCGGGCCCGGAAGTCCTGGGCCACGCGCTGACGCTCGGCCCGCATGCGCTCGTACACCGACTCGGATACCTCGTCGGGCAGGTCCATGCGGCGGATGCGCACATCCACCAGATTGATGCCCAGCTCCTGAGCGGTCTCCAGTGCCGTCTGACGCACCGCGCCCATGATCGTCAGGCGCTCGCCAGCGACCACATCCTGCAGTTCGAAGCGGGCGAACTCGTTACGCATCCCGTCGCGCAGGATCTGCGCCAGGCGCTCCTCGGCCAGACGCTCGTCGCCGCGCGTGGCGCGGTAGAACTGTCCGACATCGTCGATCCGCCACTTGGCGTAGAAATCGACGATGATGTTCTTCGCCTCGGAGGTCAGGAACCGATCCGGCGGGATATTCAGCGTCATGATCCGGGCGTCGAACTTCTCGACGTTCTGGATCAGGGGGAACTTGAAGTGCAGGCCCGGGGCCGGGTCGACCTCGCGGATCTCCCCCAGGGCAAACTTGATCACGCGTTCGCGTTCGTCAACGGTGTAGGTCGACAGGGCAACGACGATACCGAGCACGACCACGGCAATACCGGCTATGCGGAGCATTAGCGCACCTCCCGCGAACGCTGGGCGGCCGGGTCGCGATCACCCAGCCGGCTGCTCGTACCCGAGCCACTGTTGAAGACACTGCGGCTGGTATCCAGCGGCCGCGGTGTCGGTGTGTCGCCGGAGCTGTTTCCGCTGCGTGCGGCGCCCTGGAACAACTGATCCAGCGGCAGCATCATCAGGTTGTTGCTGCTGCCCACGTCCAGCATCAGCTTGCGCGAATCCTCGAGCACGGCCTCGACCGCCTCCAGGTAGAGACGATCCCGGGTCACATCCGGGGCCTGCTGGTATTCGGCCAGCAACTGGTCAAAGCGCGAGGCATCACCCTCGGCCCGGGCGATCACCTGATCGCGATAGCCCTCGGCCTCCTCGATGATGCGGGCGGCCTGACCACGGGCCCGTGGGATCACGCCATTGGCGTAGGCCTCGGCCTCATTGCGGAAGCGCACCTCGTCCTCGCGGGCGCGGATCGCGTCGGCGAAGGACTCCTGCACCGGTTCCGGCGGCTGCGCCTGCTGCATGGACACGGCGGTGACGATGATGCCGGCACCGTAGGCGTCCAGATTCTCCTGCATCACCACGCGCGAGGACGAGGCGATCTCGCCACGCCCCTCGCCGAGAATGAATTCGAGGTTGTTCTTGCCGATGCGCTCGCGGATCGCCGACTCCATCACCCGGTTCACCGTGGCGTTCGGGTTGCGGACATTGAAGAGATAGTCGACCAGGTCGAGGATGCGGTACTGCACCGCGATATCAACATCGATGATGTTCTCGTCGCCGGTCAGGATCAGCGCGCGATGCTCGAGCGTCCGGACGTTGTCGACGTTCTCGATCTCGATGCGCTCGATGGGATAGGGCAGATGCCAGCCCGGCCCCGGGTTCTTCACCTGCTGGAACTCGCCGAAGCGCAGCACCACGCCGCGCTCGCCTTCCGAGATGATGTGGAAGCCGGACGCCAGCCAGACCACCAGCGCGATGATCAGGCCGAGGCTGACCAGGGCCTGGGCACCCCGGCCCATGCCGCCACTGCCGGAACCGCCCGAGCCGCCGCTGCCGCCCCCGCCGAAGATACCATTCAGCTGACGCGACAGCTTGCGCATCATCTCCTCGAGGTCGGGGGGCTGATTGCCACCCCCGCCACCGCCACCGCTACCGCGCTGGCCGCCACCACCCCCACTCCAGGGGTCGCGGTTGTTGTTTCCCGGTTCGTTCCAGGGCATTGACTGGACTCCGTCGCTCGCTCAGGGCTGGCCTGCCACGGCATCCGCGGACACCGGCAGGCATAAGGAGCCACATTCTAGGGAGCCGCCCCAACCCGGGCAACCTCGCCCGGAGGGAAAGGCGGGTTACTCGCCACCTTCGAGGACCACGAAGGCCTGGGCGTATTCGCGTTCGTCGCTGATGCTGAGATGGATCGCGCGCACACCGAGGCGGTCTGCCGTGGCCCGGGCCCGCCCGGCCAGCACGAATTCGGGGCGCCCACGCGCGTCATGGGTCACCCCCGCCTCCGCCAGCGCCATGTCGGCCCCGACCCCGCAGCCCAGCGCCTTGGCCAGCGCCTCCTTGGCGGCAAAGCGCCGGGCCAGAAACCCGGCCGGTTCATGGGATGGCAGATCGGCCCGCTCCAGCGGATGCAGGATGCGCTCGGCGAGGCGGCGGCCGTGGCGCTCCCACATGCCGCGCATGCGCGCGACCTGCACCAGATCGGTCCCGATCCCGAGGATCATCGCGCTCAGACCGGGTACTGCCCGGCCGGCAGCCCCTGGCGGGCAGCATCCATCAGCCCGCGCATGTGACTGACCGCCTCGGGCAGGCCGGTAAACAGGGCCCGCGCGACGATCGAATGCCCGATATTGAGCTCGTGGAAAACCGGGTTGGCCGCGATCGGGCGCACGTTGTCGTAGTCCAGCCCGTGGCCGGCGTTGATCACCAGCCCCATCTCCCGGCCGGCGGCAGCGGCCTCGTTAATGCCGGCGAGCAAGCGTTCGCGCTCGGCCGCATCACGGGCGTTGGCATAGGCACCGGTGTGCAGCTCCACCACCGGCGCGCCAATGGCCACCGCCGCCTCCAGCTGGCGCGCATCCGGCTCCACGAACAGCGAGACCTCGATCCCCGCGGCGGTCAGGGGCGCGACAAACTCGCGCAGGCGCTCCAGCTGCCCCACGGCATCCAGCCCACCCTCGGTAGTCAGCTCCTCGCGCTTCTCCGGCACGATGCAGCACGCCTCCGGGCGCAGCCTCAGGGCAATCGCCTGCATGCCCTCGGTGGCCGCCATCTCCAGGTTCATCGGGACCTTGAGCCGGGGCTTGATCCCGAAGACATCGTCGTCCTGGATATGGCGGCGGTCCTCGCGCAGGTGCAGGGTGATGGAGTCCGCGCCGCTGGCCTCGGCCAGGCGCACCGCCTGCATCAGGTCCGGATACGGCGTATGCCGCGCCTGGCGAATGGTGGCGATGTGATCGAGATTGACCCCGAGCTTGAGCGGAGCAGGATGCGACATGAGGCGGTGCCCTTGGTTGGATGCGGTCCCGAAGCCTACAGCAGACCCCGGGTGCGCAGGGGCCGGCCGGCCAGGTGGATGTCGATCAGCCGGCGCATGAAGTCGCGACTGACGCGGGCATGATTATCCGGCACGTCCTCCCCGGTGGCCAGCGCCCGCAGCGCCGAACCGGGGATCGCCTCGCCCCGTCCGGCGGCCACGGGCTCCAGTCCGGCCTCCGGGTCGTAGCGATACCAGCCATCCGGGTCCAGCTCGGCCGGCTCGACATGCTCCAGCCCGGAGTCCAGCGGGGCAAGCAGGGCCCATTCGGCACGACGCAGGGCGGTATCGGCGCGTTCGCCCGCGGCCAGCCGGGCGTAGGCGGACAGCAGCGCGGGCAGGGCCTCCGGGATCGGGGCCTCGCGCGGGTACAGGCGCAGGATCAGCTCGTTCAGGTACAGCCCGCAGACCAGGGACCGTCCGGTCAGCGGGAAGACCCGCTGCTGCTCGGCGACGCTGAGGGTGGGCAGTTCGCCGCGCCCGCGCCAGGCCAGATCCAGCAGCACGAACGGCTGGACAGACCCGGCCTTGCCGCGCACCACCGCCGACAGGCGGCCGCTCCCGGCGGTCAGCAGATCCAGCACGCGGCTGTTCTCGCGCAGCGGGCGGGCGTGCAGCACGACCCCCTGGGTGACCGCCGACCCCGCGCCACTCATGCCCGTCGCGGGGCCCTCATCGGGGTTCTTCGATGCCGAGTTCGCGCAGGGCCCGCGGGTTGCGGGTCCAGTCGGCCTCCACCCGCACGGTCAGACGCAGCATGACCTTGCGCTCCAGCAGTTCTTCCAGCTGGACGCGGGCCGCCTGGCCGATCCGCTTGAGGCGCTGGCCACCCTTGCCGATCACGATTCCCTTCTGGCTGTCGCGCTCGACCAGGATGACCGCGTCGATGTGTGTCGTGCGCGGCTCGTCCGACCAGTCCTCCACGCGCACCGCCACCGAGTACGGAACCTCCTGCCCCAGGTGCTCGAGCATGGATTCGCGGATCATCTCCTCGGCGCGAAATCGCTGCGGACGATCCGAGAGCTGATCGGGGTCGTACAGGAACGGGCCCTGCGGGAGGTGCGTCCGGATCTCCGCGATCAGGCCCTCCAGATTGGAGCCGGTCTTTGCCGACAGCGGCACCACGCCGGCATAGTCGAAGCTCGCGGCCCGGGCCTGGATGAACGGCAGCAGGTCCTCCTTCGCGCGGAACTGGTCGACCTTGTTGATCACCAGCAGCGCCGGGCGCCCGGAATGCCGGATGGTCTCTTCGATGCGCTCGTCGCCCGGGCCGAACTGGCCGGCCTCGACGATGAAGCAGACCAGGTCGGCATCCGCCAGCGCCTGGCTGGCCGTGCGGTTGAGGACGCGGTTCACGAGCTGGGTGCGCTCGGTGTCGATGCCGGGCGTATCCATCAGCACGATCTGGTCCTGCCCCTCGGTCACGATCCCGAGGATGCGGTTGCGCGTGGTGTGGGGCCGCCGGGTCGTCGCCGCCAGCTTCTCGCCGACCAGACGGTTCATCAGCGTGGTCTTGCCCACGTTGGGCCGGCCGATCAGCGCGATCAGACCACAGCGCGTGGATTCGCCCGCGGGGCGGTCATCGGTTTCGCTCATTGTTCCTGTACCTGTTGCAGGCGCTTCAGGGCGGCCTCGGCCGCGGCCTGCTCGGCGCGGCGCCGCGAGGAGCCCTGGCCGCGCTGCCCCCAGCCCTGGGTGGGAAGGTGCACCGCCACGGTGAACTGGCGCTTGTGATCGGGGCCGGCCACCTCCAGTACCTCGTAGACCGGAAGCTCCGCATTGCGGCCCTGCAGCTGTTCCTGAAGGCGGGTTTTCGGGTCCTTCAGCGACTCGGCCGACGGCAGATCCTGCAGGCGCTCGGCGTAAAGCGCCAGGGTGAACTCGCGCGCGGCCTGCATGCCGGCCTCGCGATAGGTCACCCCGATCAGGGCCTCCACGGCATCCGCGAGGATGGAGTCGCGGCGCTGACCACCACTCTTGCGCTCGCCCTGGCCCAGGTTCAGCGTGCCCTCCAGTCCCGTCTCGCGCGCCAGCGCGGCCAGCGACTCGCGATTGACCAGCGCGGCACGCAGGCGGGTCAGGTCGCCCTCCGGGGCGTCCGGGAGCTGCTCGTACAGGGCGTCGGCGATCACCAGGCCCAGCACGGCATCCCCGAGGAATTCGAGACGCTCGTTGTTGCGCCCGCCGGCACTGCGGTGGGTCAGCGCCTGGCCCACACCCTCGCCATCGCGCACGGCCGGCGGCAGCAGGCTGCGAAAGTCACGACTCACGAAAACACCCCTGGAGGCATGCAACAGATCGACGCCGCCCTCCTCAAGGGGCGAGTGTCTCGCTGTTCGAGAAGCGTGCCACCACGTCCACGTTGCCGAGGAATTCGCGGCGCACCTCGTATTCCAGGTTCAGGCGGCGGCCCTCCCCGTGCTCGGTCACGCTGAAGTTGTCCTCGCCGATCCCGTCGTATACCGAATTGATCTGGAACCGGCGATTGATCTCGCGCCACAGCTCGCGCTCGCTCTTGTCGGCGGCGCCGGTCTGGGTGGCCACATCCTGCATGATCGAGCGCACGGTCAGGAACTGGGTGTACTGCGTCCCCATCTTGATCACGAAGGTGCCAACCAGCAGGGCGAGGAAGATCAGCGCAAGAATCGTCACCGCGCCCGCGCCCTGCATCGAGTGTCTGGAATGTCGCATGAATACCCTGCCCCTGTTTGCCTGCGCCCGCGGAACGGACCTAGCGAATCGCCTGACCGATCCGGGAAAAGTCCCGATGGCCTTCATTGTAATCCCAATGCAGCCAGATGAAGAGCGCCCGGCCCACCAGGTGTTCCTCGGCGACGAACCCCCAGACGCGGCTGTCGTTGGAGTTGTCGCGGTTGTCACCGACCATGAAGTAGTGACCGTCGGGGACCGTGACCGAACCGTCGAGGCTCGCCTGCTGCTCGCGCATCAGGGTGTTGTAGGTGCGTCCATCCAGGGTCTCCTCGAACATCGACGCGCCCGACATGACCTGCCCGGAGCCCTCGCCCTCGAAGGTTCCAACCCGCTCGGCCGGCTGCGGCTCGCCATTCACGTACAGCACGCGATCGCGGAACGCGATGGTATCGCCCGGCAGACCGATGACCCGCTTGATGTAGTCCTCTTGCGGGTTGCGGGGATACTTGAACACCACGACCTCGCCACGCTCCGGCTCGCCGGTATCGAGGATCTTGGTGCGGGTGACCGGCAGGCGGATCCCGTAGGAGAACTTGCTGACCATGATGAAGTCGCCCACCAGCAGGGTGGGCATCATCGACCCGGAGGGGATGCGGAAGGGCTCGGCCACGAACGAGCGCAGGATCAGCACGATCAGCAGCACCGGGAAGAACGAACGCGAGTAGTCCACGAACCAGGGCATCGCCCGCTGGCGCTCCGGGCTGCGACGCCGCCGCAGGATCACCCAGCCCAGCCAGATCAGGCCGGTCACGGCGGTTGCCAGCACCAGGATCAGTTCGAGATTTGCCATGCCGTGTCCTCTGTTCCCGGCCCGCCGGGGAGTGCCCGACGGCCCTTCCGGGCCGCAGGCCTGATTGTCACTTCTTGTCGTCGTCCACCGACAGAACCGCCAGGAAGGCCTCCTGCGGCACATCCACCTTGCCGATCGACTTCATGCGCTTCTTGCCGGCCTTCTGTTTCTCCAGGAGCTTGCGCTTGCGGGTTACGTCGCCGCCGTAGCACTTGGCCAGCACGTTCTTGCGCATCGCCTTGACCGTGGCGCGCGCGATAATCTTGGAACCGATCGCCGCCTGGATCGCCACCTCGTACATCTGACGCGGGATGATCTTGGCCATGCGCTCGATGATCTCGCGCCCGCGCGACTCCGCATGGTCGCGATGCACGATGGCCGACAGCGAATCCACGCGGTCGCCATTGATCAGGATGTCCACGCGCACCAGCGGCGCCGCCTGGAAGCGCAGCGGCTGGTAGTCGAACGAGGCATAGCCGCGGGTCGCGGACTTCAGGCGATCGAAGAAGTCGAGCATCACCTCGGACATCGGCAGCTCGTAGGACAGCTGCACCTGGCGCCCGAGGTACTGCATCTTCGTCTGCACACCGCGCTTCTCGACACACAGAGTGATCACCGCCCCTACATACTCCTGCGGGACCAGGATATTCGCCTCGATGATCGGCTCGCGGATCTCGGCCACCTCGTTGTTCGCCGGCAGCTCGGAGGGGTTGTGCACCGAGACCACCTCGCCGTCGTTGCGCTCCACCTCGTAGACCACGGTGGGCGCGGTGGTGATCAGGTCCAGGTCGTATTCCCGCTCCAGGCGCTCCTGCACGATCTCCATGTGCAGCATGCCGAGGAAGCCGCAGCGAAAGCCGAACCCGAGCGCCTGCGAGGTCTCCGGCTCGAACGACAGCGCCGCATCGTTCAGGCGCAGCTTGTCCAGCGCCTCGCGCAGGTCGTTGAAGTCGTCCGCACTGACCGGGAACAGCCCGGCGAATACCCGCGGCTGGATCTCCTGGAAGCCCGGTACCGGCTCGTCCGCCGGGTTGTTGAAATCGGTGAAGGTGTCGCCCACCTTGGCCCCGGAGATGTCCTTGATGGTCGCGATCAGATAGCCGACCTCGCCAACCTCCAGCGTCTTGCGGTCCACCGGCTTGGGCGTGAATACGCCGACCCGGCTGACCTCGTGCGCCCGCCCCACCGACATCGCCTTGATCTTCTGGCCCGCGTAGAAGCGTCCGGCCTTGACCCGCACCAGCGCCACCACGCCCAGGTAGTTGTCGTACCAGGAGTCGATCACCAGCGCCTTGGGCGCGGCCTCGGCATCGCCCTCCGGTGGCGGGATCCGGCGCACGATCTCCTCCAGCAGCTCGGCGATGCCCTCGCCAGTCTTGGCGGAGACGCGCAGGGCATCCGTGGCCTCGATACCGATCACGTCCTCGATCTCCGCGGCCACCCGGTCTGGCTCGGCGGCGGGCAGGTCGATCTTGTTCAGCACCGGGACGACCTCGAGCCCCTGATCGATCGCGGTGTAGCAGTTGGCGACACTCTGCGCCTCGACGCCCTGCGAGGCATCCACCACCAGCAACGCACCCTCGCAGGCATACAGCGAGCGCGAGACCTCGTAGGAGAAGTCCACATGCCCCGGGGTGTCGATGAGATTCAGCTGATAGCGCTCACCGTCCTGGGCGTCGTAGTACAGCGAGACGCTCTGCGCCTTGATGGTGATCCCGCGCTCGCGCTCCAGATCCATCGAGTCCAGCACCTGCTCGGACATCTCGCGTTCGGTCAGGCCATGACAGCCCTGGATCAGGCGGTCCGCCAGCGTGGACTTGCCGTGGTCGATATGCGCGATGATGGAGAAATTGCGGGTAAGGCGGGTTTCGGTCATGCAGGGGCCAGTTGGTCCAGCAGTGCCTTTCGGTCGAGGAAATGGCAGCAGAGAATGTCGCCGTCGACCGCAAGCACCGGGACCTTGACGTTGAAACGCGCCTGCAGCTCCGGGTCCTCGTCGATGTCGACGACCGTAAGCGCGAAAGTATAACGGCTTTTGAGGGCCATAATCTCGGCCAGCATGTCATGGCAGAGACCGCAGCTCTCGCGGTGATAAAGCGTCAGTTCGGTCATCCGCAAACGATCGGGAGGGCTGCCGACCGGGCCGACAGCCCTCCCTTGCTCCATGGCGGCCCCGGGGCGTGCGCCCCGAAGGCGGTCTCAGTCCCGCGGGATGCGCAGGGCGATGTAGGTCGGGTTGTCGCCGCGATACACCAGGACCGGCACCGTCCGCCGGTCGCCGACCTCGGCGATCTGTTGCTCCAGCGTCTCCGCCGAGTCGATGGCATGGCCGCCGAACTGCACGATCACATCGCCGGGGCGCAGGCCGGCGGAACGCGCCGGGTTGTCGACGACCTCCCGCACGACCACGCCGGCGTCCACGTCCAGCTCCGCGGCGCGTTCGGCCTCCAGCGGCTCCAGGACCATCCCCAGCAGGCTCTGCGGCTCGGTCCGCTCCGGCGTCTGCCGCTGTGGCCCGCCACGCTGGGCCGAGATGTCGTCCGGCAGGCGCTCGATCTCGACCGTGATGGTGCGGGTCTCGTCGCCGCGGCGCACTTCCACCTCGGCCTCGGTACCCACCGGCGTGCGCCCGACGATCGGCGGCAGAGCGGAGGAGTTGGGCACCTCGATGCCGTTGAACGACAGGATCACGTCACCGGTCTCGAAGCCGGCCTTCTGCGCCGGGCTGTCGGCCTGCACCCGCGCGACCAGGGCGCCGGTGGGCTTGTCCATGCCGAAGGAGTCGGCCAGCTCGCGCGTAACCTCCTGGATCAGCACACCCAGCCAACCGCGCGTCACCTCGCCGTGTTCCCGCAGCTGCTGCACCACGTCCTCCACCATCTCGATAGGCACGGCGAAGGACAGGCCCATGAAGCCGCCCGTGCGGCTGTAGATCTGGGCATTGATGCCAATGACCTCGCCATCCAGATTCAGAAGCGGCCCGCCCGAGTTGCCCGGATTGATCGCCACGTCGGTCTGGATGAACGGGACGTAGTTCTCGGTCGGCAGGTTGCGCCCCTTGGCGCTGACGATGCCGGCGGTGACGGAGTGATCGAAGCCGAACGGCGAACCGATCGCCAGCACCCATTCGCCGACCTTCAGGTCGGACGAAGAACCCAGCTTCAGGGTCGGCAGGTCCTCGGCGTCGATCTTCAGCAGGGCCACGTCACTCTGCGGGTCCTTGCCGACGATCTCGGCGTCGAACACGCGCCGGTCGGACAGATGGACGACGACCTCCGAGGCTCCGTCCACCACATGGTTCGCGGTGATGATGTAGCCATCCTCGGTGTAGATGAAGCCGGAACCCAGCGAGTTGCGTTCGAAGCTCTCCGGGGCGCGCTCGCCCGAGCCGCCCGGACCGCCAAAGAAACGCTCGAACAGGTCCTCGAAGGGCGTGCCCTCGAAGTCCGGCATCTGGCCGCGATGCGGATTCTCGCGCTCGCGGGTGGTGGCGATGTTCACCACCGCCGGGCTGTGTTCCTCCGCCAGCGGCACGAAGTCCGGCAGCATGCGCGCCGAGGCCGGCAGCGACAGGGCGAGAAAGGTCAGGGCCACCAGTGCCCATTGCATCGGTTTCATCATCATCTGATCCGCATTGGGAAGTCGAAGGTTCAACGCTCTAGAAAGCCGCACCCACCCGCAAGTTCCCGCGGGCGCACACAGACCCTCAGGGTCGCGGCGTGAGCACGGAGCCGGCGGAGCCATGCACCCCCGAGGCCGGATGACGCTCCAGCAGCACCGGCGCCAGATCCGGCGCCCGACGGCGCAGCCAGACGCGTACCGCATACAGGCCCGCGGCAAAGCCCAGGGCGCCGGCGAGCAGGTGTATTCCCTCGCCCAGCCCGGGCGCGACCAGCATCATCAGGCCGGGCGCCGCCACCAGCCCGGCCAGTGGCAGCAGGTACATTGCAAGGGCCCCTGAGACCAGGGCCTGGTCACGGATCCCCAGGGTCACGGTATCCCCGGGCTGCAGCGTTCCAGGATGCCCGACGGTCACCTCCACCGCCTTGCGGCCGAGAACCTCGGAGAGCACCCCGCTGCCGCAGCCCGAACGGGCCGAACAACTGCCGCAGGTCGACTGGCGCTCGATGCGCACGCGCGCCGCATAGCCCTCCACCGACAGCACAATGCCCTGTTCGCGGATCCATTCACTCATGCTGCGCCCCGCGAGGAATCATTCACCGGAGTGGTACACGATCGCATCCAGCACACCCTGAACCGTGGCCCGCGGGACGTCGCCCACCGCGGTTACCTGGTGCCCGGCAATCGAGCGGGCCGCGCCGTGCGTGGCGCCCGCGCGGGTCGTGCCCTCGAACATTCGCTCGCCACTGGTCTTTTCGATATACACCGAAACCGAGGCAAGGCCGTCGCTCAGCACGAAGTGGCGCAGACGGGCCTCGCCATCCCCGACCGGACGTTCGGTCGCGGCGATCGCGGTAAAACCGTCCGGCAGCGCATCGAAGTGCCAGCCGTCCATGCCCGTCTGTGCGTCCCATTCGGGCTTTTTGTGGCCACGATCGGCCCGCACTTCGACCCGCTCCGCGTCTTCCTGCGTGGTCTCGAGAGCACCCTCGGCGACCTCCTCCAGACGCTCGAGACTGGTGAACGCGAGACGTTCCAGCAGATGGCCATGCCCGTCGTACAGCTCGCTCAGCAGCGGGAGCGCGGTTTCCGTATGCAGGCAGTAGCGATGACTGTAGCGCAAGGTATCGCGCGCCCGCGCCAGGATCATGCGGCAGTCGAGACCGGCCACGCGGTCCGCGCCCATGTCCTTCAGTTCATAGTGATCGTGGCGCTCAAGCAGGAACACCGGCGCACCGGCCGGTCCGTGCGGGGGCTCACCCGCCGCCGCCCGGGCACCCTTCAGGGCACTCAGCCGGTCGACCGAACGCAGGATCTCGCGCGGGGCGCCGGTCAGGGTCTCCAGACGTTCACGGTAGCCACCGTTCTCGGCGGCGTGTACCACACGGATGGCGTCCAGCCGATCGTCGCGCTGGAGCACGAAGGTCCCCTGGTAACTCTCCGAGTGCAGGCTGCCGGTCATACGCTGCAACCAGTCGGCGGGGGACGCCTCCCCCGCCAGGACCGGCAAAGGCAGACAACAAAGCGCGGTAGCGGCAACCAGGGCGTACGCGAGGCTGCGGCGCATCACGCGTTACTCGTCACTCACCGAAAAGCGAACACGACCCAGGGCGGTGGACCCCGGCCCCATCAGTTCCGCATGGTTTTCGAGGTATCGGGCAAAGCGCGGATCCAGGCCTTCCGGCTCGGTGGCCGGCGCCTCGGAACCCGTGGTGCTGACCCGCTGGATACCGTCGGCCAGCTGCGCCGGCGTGCCCTCGCTGGCGACCGGCGTCGCCTCCGGCGCACCGGAGTCGGGGCCGATCATCTGCATCCCGACCAGGGTGACCATCGCGACCGCGGCGGCGACGCCAGTACCGGCCACCGGCTTCAGCCAGCGCGGCTGATCCGGCTTGCGCGCGACCGACAGCGGGGCCTCTTCGGCCAGGGCCGCCTGGACGCCGTCCATGAAGCTCGCGGGTGCGGTGCGACGCATCCCCCCGCGCAGACTGTCGCCGATCAGGTGATAGCGTTCCCAGCGGGCCCGATCCTCCTCGGACCGCACCAGTTCGTCCATCAGGCGACGCGTCTCGAAGTCATCCGTTTCTCCGTCCACCAGGGCCGACAGACGTTCGTTCTTGGAGACTTGTTCTTTCATGGCGCTACTCGTTCAGTTGTTGTCTAGCAACGGACGCAAGGTCCGGTCGATGGCCTCGCGGGCCCGGAAGATGCGCGAGCGGACCGTGCCGATCGGGCATCCCATCGTCTGCGCGATCTCCTCGTAACTCAGTCCCTCGATCTCGCGCAGCGTGATGGCCATCCGAAGGTCGTCGGGCAATTCCTCGATGGTGCTACGCACCGCCCCTTCAATCTCTTCGGACAACAGCTCCCCCTCCGGGGTTGCACTGTCCTTCAGGGCGGAGTCACCGCCCATCTGTTCCGCGTCCTGCGCATCGACCTCGGCCTCGGGCCGACGCCGTCCCTGGGAGACAAGGTGGTTCTTGGCCGTGTTGATGGCGATGCGGTAGAGCCACGTATAGAACGCACTCTCGCCGCGAAAGTTCGCCAGCCCCTTGTAGGCCTTGATAAAGGCCTCCTGGGACACATCCAGGGCCGCCGCATGGTCATGGACATAGCGCCCGACCAGGTTGACGATCTTGTGCTGATACTTCAGCACCAGGATGTCGAAAGCCGCCTTGTCGCCGTTCTGAACTCGCTTGACCAGGGCCTCGTCGGAAGCCTTCTCGCTCATGCGGGGACTCCCGCCAGCACACCGGTCTCCGGTAATCTATGGTGCATGGACCGCCTGACTCGCATTAAGTTCGCTTTGCGCACAACACTGTTGCGCAAGGGCCACATTTTGCTCTGGCAACAAGCGCAGCACGTTACCTGACCCATGGGGACAGTACAACAACCGCGCCTGGCGGACGTCCTCGTGATCGGAAGCGGCGCGGCGGGGCTCTCCGCGGCCCTGCACCTGGCCCCGCATCGACGCGTCACCGTGATCAGCAAGGGTCCGGTCGACGAGGGTTCCACCCGCTATGCCCAGGGCGGCATCTCCGCAGTACTCGACCGCACCGACTCCTTTGACGCCCATATCCAGGACACCCTGGACGCCGGTGCCGGCCTGTGCGACCCGGACGCTGTGCGCCGCACCGTGGCGGCCGGCCCTGAGGCCATCCACTGGCTGCTCAACCTGGGCGTGCCGTTCACCCGGGAACCCCTGGAAGGCCGCAGCCGCCTGCACCTCACCCGCGAGGGCGGGCACAGCGCGCGCCGCGTGGCGCATGCCGCCGATGCCACCGGCCGCGCGATCGAGGAGGCACTGGTGCGCAACGCCTCGGGCCAGGGCAGCATCGAGGTCTTCGAACGCCATGTGGCGGTGGACCTGATCACCCAGCCGGTGGATGGCAGCCGCCGAGTGATCGGCGCCTATGTGCAGGACGCGAAGACCCGCGAGGTGGAGACCCTGCTGGCGCCGACCGTGATCCTGGCCACCGGCGGGGCCAGCAAGGTCTATCTGTACAGCTCCAACCCGGACGGCGCGACCGGCGACGGCATCGCCATGGCCTGGCGCGCCGGCTGTCGCATCGCGAACATGGAGTTCATGCAGTTCCACCCGACCTGCCTGTTCCACCCGAAGGCGAAGTCGTTCCTGATCTCCGAGGCGGTGCGCGGCGAGGGCGGGGTGCTGCTCCTGCCCGACGGCGAGCGCTTCATGCCGCGCTTCGACGAGCGCGCGGAACTGGCCCCGCGGGATATCGTCGCCCGCGCGGTCGATCACGAGATGAAACGCCTCGGCATCGACCACGTGAACCTCGACATCAGCCACAAGCCGGCCGAGTTCATTCGCGAGCATTTCCCCACGATCTACGAGCGCTGCCTGGAATTCGGCTTCGACATGACCCGGGAATCGCTGCCGGTTGTCCCGGCTGCCCACTACACCTGTGGCGGCGTGATGGTGAACCACTTCGGTCAGACCGACCTGCCCGGGCTGTACGCCGCCGGCGAGGTGTCCTACACGGGGCTGCACGGGGCCAACCGCATGGCCAGCAACTCGCTGCTGGAGTGCCTGGTCTACGCCCGTGCCGCGGCCGATCACATCCTGTCGCAGACCGATCTGCCCGCCCCCGAGCAGCTCCCGGTCCCACCGGCCTGGGACGAGTCCCGGGTCACCGAGTCACAGGAAGAGGTGGTGGTGGCCCACGACTGGGACGAACTGCGCCGCCTGATGTGGGACTACGTGGGCATCGTGCGCGCCCGCGAACGGCTGCACCGCGCCGAGCGGCGCATCCGCATCCTGCAGGAGGAGATCCACGAGTACTACAGCCACTTCCGCATCTCCCCGGACCTGCTGGAGCTGCGCAACCTGGCCATGGTCGCCGAGATCATCGTGAAGAGCGCGCTGTCGCGCCAGGAGAGCCGCGGCCTGCACTATATCCGCGACTACCCCGACACCGATCCGGCACTGGACGGACAGCCCACGATCCTCGCCCCCGACAACGCCCTGCGCCCGCGCGACACCCGCCGCCCGTAAGCCACCCCGTCATTGCGAGGCGCCACAGGCGACGTGGCAATCGATGTGCTCAGCCACCTGATCCCGGCGCACTGCCAGCGTTGGGAGATTACTCGCTCCGCTCGCCCTTCGGGCCGGCCTGCGGCCGTTCAACGCAGCTTCGCTGCTTTTGTGCTTCGTCGCCTGCGGCGACTCGCAATGACCAATTCAGACCGCCGCCTGGCGCACTACCACCACTTCTCGTATTTCAGCTGGGCCTCGGGGATGCCCCATTCCGCCAGCAGGGTGGCCATATCCTCGATGAACTCGCGCGACCCGCAGAAATAGAACAGCGCATCGCGCGGCAGGTCCAGCGACTCCAGCAACGCATGACTGATGCGGCCGGTATGCCCCAGCCAGTCCTCCGCCTCGCGCGTGACCGTCAGGCTGACGTCGATGTTCGGTGCCGCGGCCATTGCCTCCAGCTCCTGCGGGAACAGCACCTCGTCCTGGTGGGCCACGCTGTAGACCAGGTGGGCATAGACGTCCGGCATCCCGGCATGGATCGCGCGCAGGATGCCGAACAGGGGCGTGACCCCGATGCCCGCCCCCAGCAGCACCACGTTCTGCGCCATGCCGGGCTCGAAGAAGAAGCTGCCCTGCCCCGGCGTGATGTACACCGTGTCGCCCTCGCCGGCCTCCGTGTGCAGGTAATGGGTCGCCGCATGATGATCCGCGTACTTGATGGCCAGCTGCAGTCGCCCGTCCGCGCGCGGCGCGGAAACCACCGAGTACCCCCCGACGAAGGGCTTGCCCTCCGCCTGCGGGATCACCAGGTCCAGCCACTGGCCGGCCTTGCTGGAAAACCGCTGCGGGTCCGCCGCCAGGGTGAATACCTTGATCAGCGGGGTAACCTGCTCGATGGTCTCGATCCGGGCGGGCAGAAAGTGGTCGGGCAGCTCAACGGCTTCGGTCATGTCGGGTCCTTGGTATCGAATGTGTCCCGGGTCGCGCGTTCAAGACGCCGCGCCTCCTGGTAAAGGGTCTCCTGGCGGTCGAAATCGAGCCCGGCCAGGGTCTCGCCGCTGGCCGCGGCCAGCGCCTCCATCTGGCGGAAACGGGCCTCGAACTTGCGCGTGCTGCCGCGCAGCGCGCCCTCCGGGTCCACCCCCAGATGCCGCGCCCAGTTGCTGACCGCGAACAACACGTCGCCGACCTCCTCGGCGATGCGCGCCGGCGGCTCGCCCTGGTCCACCGCCGCCTGCACCTCGGCCAGCTCCTCGTGAATCTTGGCGACCACCGGGGCCGGGTCGTCCCAGTCGAAACCCAGGCGCGCGGCGCGGCGCTGACTCTTCACCGCGCGCGACAGGGCCGGCAACGCCAGCGGGATATCGTCCATCGCGCTGGTCTGGGCGCGCGCCGCACGCTCGCGCGCCTTGTCCGCCTCCCAGGCGGCCTCGCGCTCGGCATCCGAGCCGTGCTCTACATCGGCGAACACGTGCGGATGCCGGCGCACCAGCTTGTCGCCAATCGCGCGGGCGACATCATCCAGATCGAAGCGACCGGCCTCCTCGGCGATACGCGCCTGGAAGACCACCTGGAACAGCAGGTCCCCCAGCTCGTCACGCAGCTCCCGGGTGTCCGCATCCGCGCCCTGGTCGCGGGCGATCACGTCGGCCAGCTCGTAGGCCTCTTCCAGGGTGAACGGGACGATACTGCCCGCAGTTTGCGCCCGGTCCCAGGCACAACCGGCCTCGGGATCGCGCAACCGCGCCATGATCGCGCGCAGACGTTCCAGCGGATTCGGCGACGCGAGCGAGCCCGGCGCGTCAGCGGGAGTGTGGTCGGTCATCGCGGGAGTGTACGGGGTCCGGCAGGCGGTAAAAACCGCCCACCGGATGAACAGTCGGAACCGGTGACTCCTGGCGGGGCCACCGGAAGAGATCGGACTAACCCTGCTGATCGGTCTCGCAGAGGCGCTTCTTCTCGTCCGGCAGGTTATCCGGACAGATGCCGCAGCCCTCGTTGCCGGGCAGCGCCCAGTCGATCTTCTTCGGATACGGCAGGTCCATCTCGTCCATGATCTTCACGAACTCGGCCTCCGGCTTGCCCTTGCCCAGGCGCGGGTTGCGCATCTTCTCCTGACCAATGGTGGTGATCTGGCGCTCCTCGTAGTCATGCGCCGGGTAGACCAGGGTCTCGTCCGGCAGAGTGAAGAACTTGTCCTGGATCGAGTGGTACAGGGTCTTGGCATCCCCCGACTGAAAGTCCGTGCGGCCGCAGGCTTCGATCAGCAGGGCATCACCGGAGAACAGCATCTTCAGGCCGACGTGATCCATCAGATAGGCATGGTGCGCATCCGTGTGACCCGGGGTGTACAGCGGGTTGATCACCAGGTTGCCCACCTGGAAGGGCTCACCCTCGCGCAGGCCGAAATCCCGGCAGGGCAGTTCGTCCATCGCCGGACCGCCCAGCTTGCAGCCGGTCTTCTCGCGCAGCATCCGCGCACCGGTGATGTGATCGGCATGGATATGGGTCTCGATCACGTAGTCGAGACTCAGGCCCATCTCCTGCAGCACGCGCAGATCGCGGTCGACGGTCTCGATGACCGGGTCGATCAGGGCCGTCTTCCCGGTATCCGGGCAGCTCAGCAGATAGGTATAGGTGGACGACTCGTCCTCGAACAGTTGCTTGAAGATCATGGTCTTTGCCTCCGTGGCCCGACGGGCCGGTCAATGATGGCCTGATGCTAGCGAGCCGGTTCGGTTCGGACCAAACCACCCCGACTTTCCATGCAGGTGTTCCGATGGGAACCCCACTCCGGGTTGGAGTTCCCCGTGTGGGGGCACTTCATGTCGGGCCAGACGCCCGGCTATCATCCGCGGCTGACATTCGCACTCATCACACGCACGCACGCAAGGGGACTCATCATGGAAGCCAGCCAAGTGGCCGAACTCATCCGCGCCGGCCTGCCGGAGGCCCAGAAGGTCGAGGTCACCGGGGGCGAGGGCAAATTCGAGGCCCTGGTCGTCAGCCCGCAGTTCGCCGGCATGAACGCGGTCAAGAAGCACCAGACCGTCTACGCCACCGTGCGCGATCAGATCGACTCCGGCGAGGTGCACGCGCTGTCCATCCGCGCCTTCACGCCGGAGGACGCACCGGACGCCTGAGGCGTACCGCATCCGCCCATGCTGTCACCCAAGGGCCGCGAGGAGATCGAGCGCCTGCTGGAAGGCGGACTGGTCCAGGACTGGGGCGAGGCGGAGACCACGCTGCGCAACGTCACGCGCATGCTGCTGACCACCCGCCCCGACCTGCTGCGCCTGTACTTCACCCCCGAGGCCTGGGAGCAGATCACCACCTGGCCACAGAAGAAGGCCGCCAACGCGATCATCGCGGCCCTGCGCACCGGGGTAGTCGACACCCTGGGACGCCCGGCCATCGTCAACCGCGAACAGGCCCGGTTCTACCTGCTGTGCTTTCAGGATGACCTCGCCGAGCGCGTCGACGCCTGGTGCCGCGAGCATCCCGAGGAGTGCCCCCGGCGCAGCCGCAAGCACAGCAGCGCCCTGCCCGGTCGGCCAGACGCATGAGCCCCTCCGCGATCCAGACCTGCGGCGACCCCGGCCTGCGGGAGGCCCTCGCGGACCTGCTGGCGCGCTACGGCCTGCGTCTGGTGACACATCCGGCCCGGGCCCCGCTGCCCGGCACCTGGTGGGGCGAACCCGAGGCCGGGATTATCGGCCTGGAGGTCCACGTGCGCCCCGACACCCCGATCCACTCGGCCCTGCACGAGGCCGGACACGTGATCTGCATGGACGCCACGCGGCGTGCCACCCTGCACACCAATGCCGGCGGCGACGACCTCGAGGAATGCGGTGTCTGCTACCTGCAGATCCTGCTGGCTGACGAGCTGCCCGGCGTCGGCCGCGAGCGGCTGATGCGGGACATGGACACCTGGGGCTACAGCTTCCGCCTGGGCAGCACCGCCGCATGGTTTTGCGAGGATGCCGCCGACGCGCGCCGCTTCCTGCAATCCCACGACCTGATCGACCACGACGACCGGCCGCGCTTCGCCTGCCGCGGGGCCGCGGCGGCGGTTCCTGTGGCGGGATCGGATGCTACACTGGCGTCCATTGACTAGATCGCGCACGCGCGCCCGCCCCGCTGCCCTTCCTGCGGCGTCGCGACGCGGGAATGGATTGGCACAGCACGGACCGGGAACCGCCCCATGGATAGCACCAGCATCGACACCCTGCTTCAGGACCTGGACCTCACCTCCGGCCTGTCGGACCAGGCCCGCAGCGAACTCGCCTCGGCCTGCCTGGCACGGGAGCTGGACGCCGGTCGGCGCCTGCGCCCGCAGGAGGTCGAGGACCGCTACCTGTTCCTGGTAAGCGGCCAGCTGGTCCGCGTCAGCGGCGGCAGCCCGGCGCGTATCACCCTGGATGCGGCCGACCCCGACAGCCCGCTGCAGATGTTCGACCAGAACATCGGCCAGCAGGACTTCCTGATCACCGAGAAGACCTGCCAGATGCTGGAGATCCCGACCGCGGCCCTCGAAAAGGCCCACAGCGCTTCGCTGGTCGTGCATGACACCGACCTGGACGATACCGAAGGCGCTTTCTTCGGCGAGCTCTACGACCTGATCACCAGCAACCGGCTGGAGTTGCCGACCATGCCGGAGATCGCGCTGCGTATTCAGGAACTGACCAACGACCCGGACGCCGACCTCGACAAGCTGACCGAGGTCATCCAGCGTGACGGCACCATCGCCGGGGCGTTGCTGCACGCGACCAACAGCCCGCTGTTCCGCGCCGCCAAACAGATCCAGTCCGTGCGGGACGCGGTCAATCGCCTCGGTTTTCGCAACACCCGCATGCTGGCGATGAACATGGCGCTGCGCCAGGCGTTCAAGGCCAAGCACGCTTCCACCCGCGACGCCATGGAAGCCAGCTGGAAGCATGGCGCCCTGCAATCCGCCTACAGCTACCTGATCGCGGACTCGCTCAAGCTGCTGGACCGCGAACGCGCCCTGCTGGCCGGGCTGGTCGCCGGGATCGGCGCGGTCCCGATCATCCAGTTCGTGGAACTGCGCGAGGACCACCCCGACACCGAGCGCGTGCAGTCGCTGGTCCGGCGCCTGCGCAACCTCGCCGGTGTCCTGGTGATCAACTACTGGGACCTCGGGGGCGATCTGGTCACGGTCGCGGAGCATGCCGGGGACTGGGGCTATCGCGCCGGCGAACCGGATTACGCCAGCATCGCGCTGGTCGCGGAATGGGCCGCCCGACGCGCCGAGGGCGAAACCGTGCCCGATGCGGCCGAGGTCGCCGCCTTCGGCGTCCTCGGGATCGAGCCACCGGCGCCGGGGGAACCGATCGCGTTCCTCGAGGAACGCGCCGAGGACCTGGCCGAACTCCGCGCGATGTTCAACGTCTGAACCCCCGTGATCGAAAAACGCCTTCCACAGCTGCGCCCGTTCGCCGAACTGAGCGAGCGCGCCCGCGACAGGCTGTTGCAGCATGCCCGCACCATGACGGTGGATCCGGGGTTCAAGCTGCATGCGCGCGACGAATTCCGCAGCATGATCTTCCTGCTGGAGGGGCGGATGATCCTGGCCAGCGGGCGCAACTCGGTCATGCTCAACGGGGACTCCAGCGAGGCCCTCAACCCGCTGTTCGAACCCCACGACTATCACAGCCATGCGATCGCCGCGACCCGCGCCACCCTGGCGATGCTGGACCGCAAGGTCTACGAGACCCTGGTCGACGGCGGCGGGCAGGACAGCGTCGAGGTCAGCGAGATCGAGCTGTCCGACCTCGAGGGCGAGCTGTTCGGCAGCATCTACACGCATGCCTACTCGGGCGAGCTGGCCCTGCCCCAGCTCCCCGAGGTGGCGCTGCACCTGCAGCAGGCCCTGAAAGATCCGGACGTCTCCATTGCCGAGGCCACCCGCATCATCGAGGAAGATCCGAGCGTCGCGGGGCGCCTGTTGAGCGTGGCCAACAGCCCGGCCATGGGCAGCCGCCGCGAGGTGTCACGCCTGCAGGATGCCGTGGCCCGACTGGGGCTCGAACGCACCCGCCAGCTGGTGATGGCCCTGGCCATGCACCAGGTCTTCATCCATCGCGACAGCCCCTACCACGACCTCCTCGAACGTCTGTGGCGCCGCTCCGCGCGCATCGCGGCCATCAGCTGCGTGCTCGCCGACCAGTGCGAGGCAGTCGATCCGCAGACCGCCCTGCTGGCTGGACTGCTGCACCGGGTGGGCGCCCTGCCGGTGATCGCCGAGGTCGCCCGCACCCACCCGGAGCGCACGCCGGAAGAGGTCGAACGGGTGTTGTTTCGTCTCGAAGGCCTGATCGGCGAACTGGTTGCCCAGCAATGGGATCTGTCATCCGATATCATTGACGCCATTCGCGATTCCGGCGGCCCGGAGAACCCCGAGGCCCCTGTCCTGACGGACATCGTGCGGATCGCACGCGCCGCGTGCCCGCGAGATGCCGAGGACGACCCGCTTGCCGACCGCATCCCGCTCGCCGATCTGCGGGCCGTGGAACGGCTCGGCTTCATCCTCGACGAGGATGGCAGCCTGCCCGCGATCGAGACCGCGCGGCAGGAGGTCGAGGAACTGATTCGTCAGGTTGCCTGACCCGGTACCGCCCAGTCGCCCCACGTCGGCCGCCCACACAGCGGCCGCCCGAGAGATTCAGGGAAGGTCCATGGACACACGCACCCGCCCCCAGCCCGGAGAGAAACAGCGCGCCGCCGACAAAGTCGCGCGCATCCCGGTCAAGATCAATCCCACCGAGCGCCCGCAGCGCAAGCCCAAGTGGATTCGCGCCCAGAGTCAGGCCCGCCCCGAGGTGCAGCGCATCAAGGGCATCCTGCGCGAACAGAAGCTGCACACCGTCTGCGAAGAGGCCAGTTGCCCCAACCTGGGCGAATGCTTCGCCCACGGCACTGCCACCTTCATGATCATGGGCGACATCTGCACCCGTCGCTGCCCGTTCTGCGATGTGGCCCACGGCCGCCCGGAGGCACTGGATGCCGACGAGCCGCGCCATCTGGCCGAGACCATCCAGGCGCTGGGCCTCAACTACGTGGTGATTACCTCGGTGGACCGCGACGACCTGCGCGACGGCGGGGCCGGGCACTTCGTGGACTGCATCCGCGAGGTGCGCAGCCTGAACCCGAACACCCGGATCGAGATCCTGGTGCCGGACTTCCGCGGGCGCATGGACCGCGCGCTGGAGATCATGCACCAGGCCCCTCCGGACGTCTTCAACCACAACCTGGAGACCGTTCCGCGCCTGTATCGCGAGGCGCGCCCCGGCGCCGACTATGCCTGGTCGCTGGACCTGCTCCGGCAGTTCCGCGAGCAGCACCCCGGCGTGCCGACCAAGTCCGGCCTCATGCTGGGGCTGGGCGAGACCCGCGAGGAGTTGCTGGAGGTCCTGCAGGACCTGCGCGAACATGGTTGCGACATGCTGACCCTGGGCCAGTACCTGCAGCCGTCGCGCCACCATCTGCCGGTGACGCGCTTCCTGTCGCCGGAGGAGTTCGACGAGCTGGGCGAACGTGCCCGCGAGATGGGCTTCAAGCAGGTGGCCAGCGGCCCGATGGTCCGCTCGTCCTACCACGCCGACCTCCAGGCCCAGGGCCTCGAAACCGCCTGACCCGCCCTGCCGTTTCCAGCCTCTGGGCCATCATCCCGTGCCCCGAGGCTGGCCCTTGTTCGACCTCGAGTGTTTTCGGTGGCGCTGTCCGGCCGCCTGCCGTGATGTGGCTGGTCCTGGTTCGTCCTCCGGTGTTTACGGTGCCTTCGGTCCACCGCCTGCCCGGCGCTGACTCGCCAGCGCGCCCCGAGGCACTTTCTTGCTTGCCCAAGAAAGTGCCCAAAGAAGGGCACCCGGATTTCGCCCGGGAACCTCGCTCCGGACG